>JAXDQB010000219.1:0-7499 GCA_034668065.1 Paraburkholderia sp. | reverse complement strand
TGTTGTGCTCGCACGCTCCGGCAATCGCGACGCAGCCATCGCTCTTGTGAAGACGAATGAGGGCAGGCTCTACATGGATTCGCTGCGTCAGGATCTGGGGTTGTTGCTCCGCGACTGGCGGCATCGGCGCACGCAGGCAACCGAGGATGCCCATGAGCGCCTCGTGCTCGTGGCCGCCGTGCTGGCCGTTTTCGCCGTGCTGGTGGGCTTCCTCATGGTCTATGCAATTTTCGTTCAGCGCCGGGCGTTCGCAAAGATTCATGCTTGGTCGCAGGAGGCCGACAGGCGGGCCTCGCACGATGCATTGACCGGCCTGCCCAATCGCCGCCAGCTGCAAGAGGCCATCGACGCGGCCGCGGCGGATACACGTCATGGCCCGCGCCGGATCGCGCTGCTTTATCTGGACATCGACGGCTTCAAGAGCGTGAACGATGCGCTTGGCCACAGCGCTGGCGATGCGCTGCTGCGCCGGCTCGCTCAAACGCTTCGTTCAGCCATCCGCAGCAGCGACCTGTTGGTGCGCGTGGGCGGGGACGAGTTCGTGCTGCTCGTGGCCGACTGCGGTGACGACGCATTGCTCGCGGAACTCGCGGAGCGCTTGATTGCGGGCGTTCGGATGGTCGGCACCCATGCGTATGATGGACGCTTTCCTATCGGGGTAAGCATTGGCATTGCCACGTTTCCCGACAGTGCCGAGCAGGTCGATCAACTTCTGGATGTCGCGGACGCGGCTATGTACGAAGCGAAGCGCAGTGGTCGCTCAACTTATGTTTTTAGCGGCTCGACCGCAACTGCGCCGTCGAACGTCGTTGCGTTTGCGGGGTAGGCGGCGGCGCAATCGGCGCATCCCTATCCCTGCGTACCTTGTAGACGCGTGAGCAGGAAGCCTGCATGCGCCGAAAGTAAATCGGAATGGAGCCGTAGACCGGCCTCGACCATCGCGTCGCGTCGGGCGACGAGCGCTGGATGAGTGGCATCGAATTCGGCTGAGAGTTGTTTGCTGATCGATGATGCTTGTTGCCACCAAGCGTCGAGGCTGGCCGCGTCGCTTGGCCGCTCGCCGAGCTCGGCGACGCGCTTCATCACCGCGTCTCGGCGACTTGCGAGCAATGCATTTTCGGCGTCGCTCCACCACGTCGCCGCGAAACGATCTGCGCACAAACCGATGATTTCGCCTATCAGTTCTGAAAGTGCGTCGACCGTGATCTGCGGCGCCATCGTCAAGCGCATCGCCTGGATGAAGCGGGGCGTCCGCTCGAGATTCTCTTTGCCGTTCAGCGAAACCAACAATTCGATGGCACGCGCGTCGAGCGCCTGCCACTTCGTGAGATCGGGGGGCTGCCGGCCGGCACCTTGCAGCCGATGGAGATCGAGCACCGCTTGCCACAGCGCGCGAACGACATTCAGTATCTCCACTTCATCGCCGTGAGTGGCGGCGGTAATCTCCGGCTGATGCGCGGCGAGCCCCCATTGCCGATCGTTCATGAGCCAGTGCGCGTACGCCTGCGCGACCCCTCCGAGATCGGATCCGACGGGCATCGCCGCGACCCATTCAACGGCGAAGCGGGTGTCGCGGCCCTCGGCGGAAGGCAGCATTTCGAAGAGCAGATCGTGTAGCTGGCCGAGAACCGGCGGCACGCCAAGCACATCGGCATAGCGCTCGCGGGGCCCGCCCGCCGCGTGGACCGACGGGAGGTGGGCGCCGTCGAGCCGCATCGATTCGAGGGGGGAATTCGGGCTTCTCTTCGCAAGCTGCCCGGTCGCAATCGCCTTTTGCAGCCGTGCAATGCATTGCGCTTTGCGCTGTGCATCCCCGCCGAAGCTCAGATGAGATTGCTCGCCGGCGTCTGTATCGTTGGCCAGCGCAGCATCGAGCGCTCGCCACAGGCTGCTTGGGCAGAGGAGTGGCCGTCCGACCTCCCGGCCGCCGCGATACAAACGCAGCGCCGGAATGCCGCGCAGATCAAAGGTTTTCCAAGTGTCCTTCGAATCGTCGATGTTGTATCGCACGACACGCAAGCGGCCCGCATATTCGGTGGCGATCCGTTTGATCAGCGGTTCGATCTCGCGGCAAGGGCCGCACCAGGGTGCCCAAAAGTCGATCAGGACAGGCAGTGGGGAATGCAGGACGTCTGCTTCGAACGTAGCGGCGCTGGTTTCGATAATTGACTCGGTCATGCCGTGTTTTCGCCGAGGGAAATATGCCGACTCTAAACCTCCCGTTGCGAAAGAAAAGGGGAGTTTTCTCATTCTCTACGACGTGTCTTTGTCCCGATGCTCGCGAGGTTCTTCCGAAGTTTTTTTGTGGTGATTACGTTTATCTTCCAAGCTTTTTCTGCGGATCAAACGCTTCCGGTTGTCGTAAAGATCTTCTTTTGAGTGCTTGCCCTTCGCGCGCGACGCCGTTTCTTCGCCTTTGAGCCGGTCTGCAATTTTCCTTGGCGCGAGACTGCTGCTACTGGTCAAACTCGTTTGAGGCGCTCATGAGCCTGAAGATTTCCGATGCAGGCTCAAGGCCGATGCACGGGTTCTCGGTCGAATCTCACTCGTCGGCTGCGCCTGCGCGCGCCCCCTCGTCCGGCGCGAATCCTTCGCTTCAGGATCTCGTGCAGATGAGAAGGCCGCCCAAGCCTTCAGGGCCGCGTGCCGCGCAGTCCGGCTCGTCCGGCGCGAATCCTTCGCTTCAGGAACTCGTGCAGATGAGAAGGCCGCCCAAGCCTGCAGGGCCGCGTGCCGCGCAGTCCGGCTCGTCCTCCCGTACGCTCCTTTCGCCAGCGGCAACGCAGCGTACGGCTCCGCCGACCAGCCGGCGGCTGACTCTTCCTGAACTGACCGCCGCGCTCGCCGGTGGCGAGTCGCCTTACAAACTCACCAGCTCGTCGGCATCGCGCCCGCCGAAGCCGCCGCCGCTACCGCCGCGTCCTGGTCAGCAACCGTCGCCCGCAGCGGCGTTGGCCGCGAGCGCGTCGCCGCACGGGCTGTTCACGCCGCCGCCGTCCCGCCCGTCTACGCCGCCGCCGCTACCGCCGCGTCCTGGTCAGCAACCGTCGCCCGCAGCGGGGTTAGCCGCGAGCGCGTCGCCGCACGGGCTGTTCACGCCGCCGCCGTCCCGCCCGTCTGCGCCGCCTCCCTTGCCGCCGAAGCCTTGGCTGCAACCGTCGCCCGGCACAGCGGCAGCCGCAAGCACTTCGTCACACGGCTTGTTCACGCCGCCCAATTCGCGATCGTCGACGCTGTCATTAACCTTCGCTCCCCCCGTTGCTATCCGCCCGATACAGGCGCGCGCTGACGGCGCGAGGCCGCCCGTCAAGGCGCTCGTCGAAACCATGCGGCTGGGGCAGGCGCCCGACGATGGCGACTGCTTTTTCCATTCACTGATCCAGGTCGCGGGACCAGCGCTGTCTGCGCAGCTCAACGTGCCGCAGCACGCTCTCACGCCCAAGCATGTACGCGACCACATGGCATCGCATCTTATCGATCAGTTCCTCGAAAGCAACAAGCCGAACACTGATATGGAAAAGCTGTTCGAGCGCGAACCCTACCTCATCGAACTGATGTCTGAGTCCGACTCCGGCCCGATGAAAAACCTGGATCTGAGCAGCGCCGAAGGACAGCAGGATTTCGTCGACACCGTCGGACTGCACAATGCGCTCCGCTGCGTTGATCTGACGCCGCAGCAAAAGATGCACGTGTACAACGTCGCCAGGAATCGCTCGTGGAACACCAGCACCAGCGATGTCGCGGCGTTGCTAGCGCCGGCGGCGTTCAAGGGCATGAAGTTGACGGCGCTCACGGCCGACACTACGGCCGCCAACAAGGACTCGTACACGCAGGGCGAAGGGCAGCCGTACTACCTGTTCCTCGACACCTCGAAAAAACACTATGTGCCGGCATTCGAAGCATGAGGCGGGGGAAATGCCTTCAACCCTCCGCCTAAACTCAGGTTTGCATGACGCGTAGTTCTGGCTATAAGAACAAGTTGGTCCGCGACGAGGCCGCGGCTTTTCTGGTCGACTGCGAGGATTTCTTCTCCCTGATCGTAGGATGGCCAACTGAGGCGGCTGGAGCATCCAAAGGAAGCAAAAGCAAAAAAGCCCGTGAGGCGTTCGCCTGACGGGCTTCATATGTTGGTTGCGGGGATAGGATTTGAACCTATGACCTTCGGGTTATGAGCCCGACGAGCTGCCAGACTGCTCCACCCCGCGGCGCGAAGTGTACTGGCACTGCCGATTCCGGTCAACAAAACTTTGCCGGCGCCGCAGGCCACATTCCGGCTTCAGGGTAGAGTCGATGCGCCGTAGTAAACTCCGACGCACGACCGTGCGCCACGGAAAGCGATACTGCATGCGACGAAACGTCGCTACGATCCTTTTCCGTCTGGCCATATTTTTGCGCGGTACACCGCCACGATTCCGTGGTGACCACATACCGGTTCTCATGTTACGTCTAAGCGAAATCAAACTTCCCCTCGACCATGCCGAAAGCGATCTCGAAGCCGCGATTCGCGCGCGCCTCGCGGATCTCGGCGTGCCGGCAGACGGGCTCCTCCGTTACACCGTGTTCCGACGCGCGCACGATGCACGCAAGCGCTCCGACATTCGGCTGACCTATACCGTCGATGTCGAAGTCCAGGACGAAGCGGCCGCGTGCGCGCGGCTCGCCGGCAAGCCCAATTGCGGGTTGACGCCGGACATGGCATACCGCTTTGTGGCGAAGGCCCCCGAGCACACGACTTCCCTGCGTCCGGTCGTAATCGGCATGGGGCCGTGCGGCCTGTTCGCAGGACTTATCCTCGCGCAGATGGGGTTCCAGCCCATCATCCTCGAACGGGGTAAAGCCGTGCGCGAGCGCACCAAGGACACCTTTGGCCTATGGCGCAAGGCCGTACTCAACCCTGAATCCAATGTGCAGTTCGGCGAAGGCGGGGCCGGTACGTTTTCCGACGGTAAGCTGTACAGCCAGATCAAGGATCCGAACCACTACGGCCGCAAGGTGCTGAACGAATTCGTCAAGGCGGGCGCACCGGAAGACATTCTCTCGCTGAGCCGGCCGCACATCGGCACGTTCCGCCTCGTGAGCATGGTAGAAAAAATGCGCGCTAACATCCAGGAATTGGGGGGCGAGGTGCGCTTCGAAACCAGGGTCGACGACATCGAAATCGATCAGGGCAAGGTGCGCTCGCTCAAGCTCTCGAACGGCGAAACGCTGCGGTGCGACCACGTGGTGCTGGCCGTGGGCCACAGCGCGCGCGACACCTTCCAGATGCTGCACGAGCGCGGTGTTTATACCGAAGCCAAGCCGTTTTCGCTGGGTTTTCGCATCGAACATCCGCAGGGGCTGATCGATCGCAGCCGCTTCGGCAAGTTTGCGGGCCACAAGCAACTGGGCGCGGCCGACTACAAGGTGGTCCATCACTGCAGTAATGGACGGGCCGTCTACAGCTTTTGCATGTGCCCCGGAGGCACGGTGGTCGCGGCGACCTCCGAGCGGGGCCGCGTGGTCACCAATGGCATGAGCCAGTATTCCCGAGCCGAGCGCAACGCGAATGCAGGCATCGTCGTCGGCATTACGCCGGAAGACTATCCCGGCGGTGCGCTGGCGGGCATCGCGTTCCAACGCAAATGGGAAGAGCGCGCATTCGAACTCGGCGGCGGCGATTACCACGCGCCGGGTCAATTGGTCGGCGATTTTATCGCCGGCCGGCCGTCGACCTCGCTTGGCTCCGTGGTGCCGTCGTACAAGCCGGGCGTGCGCCCGACCGATCTCAGCACCGCACTGCCTGACTACGTGATCGAAGCAATCCGCGAAGCACTACCCCAGCTCGATAAGAAAATCGCAGGCTTCGCGATGCACGATGCAGTGCTCACGGGCGTGGAGACGCGTACTTCATCACCGATTCGGATTCGACGCAGGGACGATTACCAAAGCATGAACGTCGAAGGTCTTTATCCGGCCGGGGAAGGCGCGGGGTATGCGGGTGGTATCTATTCGGCGGCCATCGACGGCATCGAAGTGGCGCAAGCGTTGGCGCTCAATCTGGCGTCGGCGCACGCGTCCTGATATGCCGGACAGTTGCCGGGGACATCAAGCACAAAGCGCCGCGACCGAATGGCCGCAGCGCTATCACGTCTTCCAATCCGGTCAGTTTGTGCGACCCCTCGCCGACGGAACCAAGCTTTCCGTCGACGGATGACCGATACGGCTTTCCTGCAGCCAATAACCCAGGCTCATGAAGACAGCGCCACCGACGAGATTGCCCAACGTGACGAAAACTTCATTGTGGATGGCACCAGCGAGCGTTATTTCGGCCGGGTGCTCGGCCATCAGTGCGAGTGCGAATACGAACATGTTGGCCACGCAGTGCTCGAAGCCGCTCGCGACGAACGCAAAAATGGGCCAGAAAATGAGGCCGAGCTTGGCACCGTCACTATTCGTGCGGGCTGCCATCCAAATCGCCAGACATACGAGCCAATTGCACAGCAGGCCCTTCGCGAACAACTGAATGCCCGGCGTTGTCATCTTCGCGATGACCGCCTTGAAGAAAACCACGGACCCGTCAGTCAGCAACACCCCCCCGCCGGCGGCGTGAAGAGTGGCCGCGAGAACGACTGCACCGATCAAGTTTCCGATCCAGCACACCACCCACACCAGGACCATACCGCCGATGCCAGTCTCGCCGCGCAGTGCCGCGAGCGGCAAATACATCGCCGTGCCGGTGAACAGATTTGAACCAGCGAACACAACGATGGTCAGCGCACAGGCAAATACCGCACCCATGATTAGATGCGAATAAGCCGGATCAACATGCGAGCCGACCGAAAACATCAGTATGTCGCCGAAGCCGATATAGGCCCCCGCCATTGCCGCGCCTATCAAAAAGGCAAGCGGCGAATGGATGATCGCCGACACTTTGTGGGCGCCGACCTTTGCGAACTCATCGATATTATCTGAATACATCATTATTTCATGAACGTGTTGTGACCAGAAACAGTGCTTTTCTCGGAGTGTGCGGGACAATCAGTGCCGCAGATTTATTCCATGGCACCCATGCGCGAGCCCATCTGAAGACACGGCTTGGCGTGCGCCGATGCCGAACAATAACAGGAGGCATGCGGCGGACAAAATAAAAATAACATCCCGATTTATTAATATGATATGACGTTATACAGAGCGCAAAATGCTGGAACAACGACTGGCAGATGAGCGTAGGGAACTGCATCGGCTCGCGTACCGCGATGGGCTCACTGGCCTGTTCCCGGCAAAGATGACGATGGGAGCAACCTGGTCGCGGCCGCAGACAGGGCGCTTTACGCGGCCAAACGGCACCCGCGCCGCCGGGGCCGATGAGGTCGGACGTGGTGTGTAGCTTCGCTAGCTATTCGCGCGAGGTGATAACGGTAGCGCGAGCGTGGCATATTTGCCTCCGGCGATAACGACAAGTCAGACAATGCGCCCTCCAGCAACGCTCACTATCGAGCCGCCGGGGGGCGACTTTAATA
>JAXDQB010000218.1:0-6532 GCA_034668065.1 Paraburkholderia sp. | reverse complement strand
TCATGTTGCAAACGCCCCCCAAGACCGATTCCCGTAATGCGCGGTCCGACGACCGGCTTCCCGAAGCATCGCGGCGTGCTGTCTGAACGGCATCGTTGCGACCGTCCGTTCGCAAAGCGGGTTTTGCCAGGAGGCCACATGCGTGGCAGTTCTCCCTACCAGGCAACCACCGACCGATTAGAATCGTAAGAAATCCGGTCATAATTACCTGCCACGCGCTTATAAAAATCCGTCGGCACCCCGACTGCTGTATTTTTCCCACACATTCGTCAGAGGGATTGATTTCCGGCAACGTCGTTCATACAATCCGCAATTACCACTCGAAACCAGCCGAGCGGGCAAAGTAGCAAAAAGCACCCGAGGCCGTGTAGATAAAAAATGAAAAAATGCGCGGTATGAATTACCGGGAACAAACAACGGGGCTTCGGAAAAATGAGAAATGGACCAAAGCAGCGACATGCGGGGCTTTATCCGCGAAATCAACCTCTCATACATAATGCTTGCTCAGCGAATGCTGCGTGAGGACAAAGCTATTGGAATGTTCCGGCTGGGTTTGTCCACTGAAGTCGCCGAATTGCTTGGCGGGCTCTCGCTCGCGCAGTGCGTCAAGCTGGCCTCGTCGGACCAGCTTGTGTGCGGCTTCCGGTTCAACAATCACGCGATGCTTAGGACGCTGACTCAGACCGCGAAGAACACAGATGTTGCGGCAACGCACGCTGCGATTCTGCTGGCAGGTCAGCCCGCCGAGCAGTTCGTGTGAGCCTCAGCGAAAGCGCTCAGGAAGTCTTTCGTGCCATTGCCCAATGGAGTTTGCGTGCGCACATGCAAGTGCTTCGACCGAATCCCACTCAGCTCCATGATTCCTGGTTTTTCGGCAGCATGCCTGCCGGATCGATGACTTCGATGCGGTCGTTTTTGTCGAATTGGTCCACGTAAAGGACAAGATTGATGCCGGACGCCGTCAACGATGAACGAAAAAGCAGCCCCTTGGCGCCAGCGGCGATAACTTCGTCACCAAGCACCCAGCTGGGCGGCTCTATTCGTTCGCCAAACCAACATGCGCGCCAATCGCAGAAAAACGACTCCCAGAGCGGCGCCCAGACGTCCTGGCGGTAGCCGCCCGTGAAATCGACGATCGGCGCTGCGGTGACGCCATAGCTGACCAGCGTGCCGGGCGGCAGCAGAGTGGACACGTATTTGTATTCGCTAATGGCCGTCTGCGCATCAAGAGCAAGGTAGAGCGCATTGAGGCCGACGCGGTTCGCGCGTCCGCCATGGATTCCGGCGCCCGCGCCGCTCGTGGGTGCCACCGCCCACTTCGGCACGTGCATGCGATAAGCAAGGGTTTGATCGAGCGCTGTGAAAATCATCCGGCCGCGCCCGCCTCAAGGGAAGCGAGATACCGCAGAACGTCCTCGGTGCGGCCATCCGACACCAATTGCTCGGCCGTTTTGTAGCCGAATACGGGCAAAGGCTCGTTTCTATACCAGAACAGCGCATGACTAACCTCGCCCGAGATGTCCGTTGCGCAGCAAATTACACGCAGCGCTTCGCGCAAAAAGCGCTGCACACTTTCGGACGCGGGCATGCGGCTCAAGGTATTTCGATGAACATGCGCTTGCTTCGCGAGCGTCTGCAAATCGATATGGAGCGCCTCCGAAAAACGCCTCGCAGAGACGATCGGCCCTGGGAATTCAGGATCACGTAGGGACTTCATGAACTGCTCGAAGCTCACGCTCCGCGGGAGTTCAACTGCGTTTACGGTTTGGCTCATGGCATTTTTCCGCATCATATGCCCACATATCATGCACATTTATAGCACAAAACAGGGCGTCACGCCAACGTGCGCGGGGATGGTGGGTGGTTGTCGCATGACGATGGGCTCAGCGAGTTGCGCAAGGGCGGCGCTGAAAAAAGCGCACGGGCCTCCTGCAACGGCAGAATCTCTCGCGCAGCCGCGGACAAAAGTACCGCCCTGAAAGTACTGGACGACAGGCAATCCACGCCGGTGCACAGAGCGACAAAGCTGCAAACCGATTCCCGGCTACACCCTACCGTCATGACCGGGCTTATCAGCAGAGAAGGCTCGCCGAACGAGGAGTCCGCACAATGCTAAGTAACATATGTTCGAAAGCGCAACGCGCAACGCCCAACCCCTCGTTTGATATGTCCGAATTATCGGTTCAGCCAAATCCCCGATAAATGCCTATAATCGGGCAACACTATTTATGACCTCGGAACAATTCGTCGCAATCGCGCTGGGCATACAGTGTGATCGCGGCGGGGCCTTCCTCCGGAGAACCACGATGGATCGGCTCCAGGCTATGCAGGTGTTCACGCGTGTGGTCGACACCAACAGCTTCACCAAAGCCGCGGAAACGCTGGATTTGCCGCGTGCTTCCGTGACGACCATCATCCAGAATCTCGAAGCTTATCTCGGCGTGCGGCTGATGCACCGGACAACCCGACGCCTTAGCCTCACGCCCGACGGCGCGGCGTACTACGAACGGTGCGTACGCATTCTTGCAGACGTCGAAGAAACCGAGAGCGGCCTGCAAAACGGCAGCAGGAAACCGCACGGCAAGCTTCGCGTCGACATGCCGGGCGCTATCGGGCGCACGATCGTAATTCCTGCGCTTTGCGAGTTCCATACCCGCTATCCGGACATCGATCTGCAGCTGGGTTTCTCGGACAAGTTCATCGACCTGCTGCAGGAAGGCATTGATTGCGTAATCCGCGTGGGCGCACTGCAGGATTCGTCACTCGTCGCGCGCCGTATCGGCCTTTTCGAAGGCGTGACGTGCGCATCGCCCGAGTATCTCGCACGCGCGGGTGTGCCGCGCACACTTGAGGAATTAAGTCAGTTCAAGGCTATCAACTATTTTTCGAGCCGCACCGGACGCCTCATGAATTGGGCATTCCTCGTAGACGGCAAGGAAGTCGAGGTCAAGATGAACGGCTCCGTCTCAGTCAACGACGCGGAGGCTTATGTGACTTGTGCCCTGGAAGGCTTCGGACTCATTCAGCCCGCGCTTTTCATGGTATTGCCCCATTTGCGCTCGGGCGCGCTGAAAGAGGTGCTGCCCGAATGGAAGCCGCTGCCGATGCCGATATCGGCCGTCTATCCGCACAGCCGCCACTTGTCGCCTAAAGTGCGCGTCTTCGTCGATTGGGTCGCCGAGGTGTTTGATCGCTGCCAGTTGCTGAGCGGGCGCCAAAGCCTCGAGAAGCCTTGCAGCAAGCGGACGTTCGACGAACTAGATCATGCGCCGCAACTCGATACCCCGATACTCACGGAATGGGTCGCATAGGGCCGATCTCGCGTCGACTGATTTTAGCCGCTAACAGACCGGCTCGGCCGACGCACCGATTGTTCAGGTCTCCGAACAATTATGCACGAGCGCTTGCGGTATGGAGAGCGTTTGCGCCGCAGCATCTGTCGGCCGCGGCGGGAGGCGCGCTTAGCGATTCGGAACGCCGACGCGCCATTCGTCCCAATGAGTCGCGATATCCTGAACGAGCGGATAGCCAGCCAAGTAGAGGTTCGCAAGCGCTGGCTGGAAACCGCCCTGCGCAGCGTAGTTGAGCAGGTTATCGGCGCTCGTCTGGCCTGCATAAGGCCGGTCGAAGTCTGATCCCGTACGAAGCACTGCGATCCGGCTCAAGTCGACTCGCTGCACACTCGCCGCGCGCGTGAGCGCTTCATAGGTTGCGTTGTCCTCCTGCTGTGTCGTGCAATAGACACCCTTGCCGTCCGTGACGATTTTGGTCCACTCGCGCGCGCGCTCGCCGAGCCGCGTGCCCGACCACCAGGTGTCGCTTGCCAGCGTGTCGCATTGAATGACCGATGGCGGCTGATTCGCGGGTGCGTAGGCGTATTTCATGCGCGCGGCCTGCGCAGCTGAACTATCCGCAAGCGCGACGCCGCGCGCAAGCGCGAAACCCGCATCGGCAAGTTGTGCATTCAATTGAAAGACCTCAGTGCGGTAATCCAGGGGCGGCTTTTGCGTCGGACTTTTCGAATTGATGCCGAGATAGCCGGTGCTCCAAGCCTCAGGAATCTCGCGGCTATCGAGTTCCCATTGAATGCCGAAGTCGACAAGATACTTCGCCCATGCGGCCGAACCCAAAGTCCCTTGGGTCGGATCGATGCCGGCGATGCCCGCTACCAGAAAATAGGTGCGGCGCAGATCGAAACGAGGAGAAAATGCGAGTGCCATCGTTGAAGCCGCCGCATTCGCGTGGCCCATGCCCGTCGTCATCACGCAGATGTCCTGATTGTTACAGTGCACGTCGGGGTAATCGGGCGAGAGGCCCGCAACGCGAATTGACTTCCATGGGCCAAGACGGTCGAGCCATACCTGGCCCTCCGGCGCGAACATCGAAATGATCATGACCTTGACGGGACGACCATGCGAACCGGATTCAGCGAAGCTATCGCCGCTGTTCTGTGCGTTCGAGACTGTCGCTGCGCAAGCGGCCAGCGTCAATGCGCAGGCCGACAACAGGGTGCGAGTGAGCATAAGCGTTCCTTTTGATCTTGATTGTTAGCGGAGAACTGATCGCTGTGGCGTTACCAGCCGGGCCAGTATAGTGATCGCTTTTCGGAACGCTTCATTCAAATCGAAATCCAAGGCGAAAAGCTTGAGGGCAACTTCATCGGAAAAAAGAGAAGATCGCCCTATGTGCGAATATCGCCGGGTACGACAAGCATGCGCAACGGGTTGGCAATTCTGATCCCTCCCGCGCGAAACGCTTCGAGGACGCGCCGGTTGAACTCCCGCTGCACAGGCCAGCGCGCCGTGTCACGGCATTGCATCTGGCCGACGAGCGTCACCATCGCCCCATCCACTTGCACTTGATCGACGCCCCAAAAGCTGAAGTCGGACATGATATCGTCCGTGAACCGCGAATCTTCACGCAACGACGCGCCGATTTCGTGGAGCGTCTTAACCGCAAGATCCACGTCCTGCCCGTAATCGATGCCGACGCGCATTGCCGCGTTGCCAAGCCCCCGGTTCGAATTGTTGACCGTCGTGACGGAGCTGAACGGTATCGTATAAAGCGAGCAGGCGAGCATGACATGGCCGATCAGCGTCACCCTCCTGACGATGCCAAGATGCGCCTCCGGTGACAGTCCAAGCGGGACGGAAGACGGCGTGGGGAAACCGGCATGTTGCGAATGACATCGAGGTTCATCACAAGACGATGGACTTTGACACAAAACAATAGGCTTTGCCCTTGTTGGCAATTCTGGATTGACCTCCTATTGACCTAGGTCACTACGTAATGATGTTGCAGTTTCCTATCGTTGGTTCTGCCCTACACGCGTACGGACGTTTCTCACTCGAGTTTGGGATCGCCGTTCCATTTCTTCAGCATCACGCCACCTCCAGCAAAGCCATCTCGCGCACGAGCACCAACAGCATCGACAAGCTTGCTTCACCCGAAGCGCGCTGCTCCCCGAGCAGCCGCTCGTAGCGCTCCAACTGCAACGTGCGTTTGCCCCGCCAAACCTGAACGATTGCATCAGCCGTTGCGCTCTGCCCCGCCTCGGCAAGCGCGCTTGCCGTCAATGAGCGTTTGAGCCGTGCAAATTCGGCAAGCGCTGCGGCACGCGCAAGCACGTCCCAATGCGTATGCGTCGGCAGTTCCCCGGCACGCTCAGCAATGAACCCGTGATTGAGCATCGTGCCCAGCACGAAGTAAACACCTGCAACCAGTTCGAGAGACTGTCCCGCCGTCGATGCGATATCGGCAATATCGAGCACCGCCGCGGAAATCTCACCGGTCGCGACACGCATGGCAAGATCGTTGTCGACGCCCGCGCGCTCAAGCGAGCAACGCCGCTGCGCCAACATGTCGAGATCGTTGGCCGGCAACAGCTTGTCCAGCTCCCCAGTCAATCGCTTAGCCGCGTCGCGACAACGGCCAATCAGCGTCGCCACGCCTTCTTTGCCTGCGTTCGCGAATGTCGGCCCTTGCATTTTCCGCAGGAACCAGAGTGCTGCGCGCTCGACAAGGCGCGCAACCTCGACAAACATGCGCGCCTGAACGTCATCGGCGACGCGATTGTCGAGCGCATCGATGCGGCACCAGAGCTCGTCGACGTCAAACACGTCACGCGCCATGACACAAGCACGCACGATCTCGCTCGCTTTTGCATCGGTTTCTTCCTGCAAGCGATGCACGAACGCACAACCCAACCGGTTCACTAGCGCATTGACGAGATGCGTCGCGAGAATTTCCCGCCTGAGGGGATGGCGTTCGGTCGCTTGGTCAAAACGCGTGCGCAACGGCCGTGGAAAGTAATCGCGCAGCATGTCGGCGACAAGCAAATCCTCGGGCAAATTCGATTCGAGCAGTTCGTCGTACAGCCACATCTTGCTGTAGGCAAGCAGCACGGCGCGCTCCGGCGACGTGAGTCCGAGCCTCGCAGCCTGCCGCTCGGCAATCTCCTCGTCAGTCGGCAGAAACTCGATTACGCGGTTCAGACGTCCCGATCGCTCGAGCGAGCGCATGTGCCGAGCTT
>JAXDQB010000217.1:0-8739 GCA_034668065.1 Paraburkholderia sp. | reverse complement strand
AGCTAGAGCACGCAAAAAATCGCCGACCACGCAGGCGGGGCCAAGACTTTCGACAGTCACACACGTGGAGGATCGTTTGCTTACCGCCGTCCTAATAGGGTCACCGATAGCTATCCTGGCGCTCATTGTCTTTGCCTGTTTCGTCGACCCGTTCACCGGGCACTTTTGTGATCCGTGGCGTCGCACATTATTTCGACCCACATTACTTGGCCCTGCTCATGCGAAGACCCAATGACCTGCGGCGCTGGCAAGGTTTTGTTGACCGGGATCGACAGTGTCAGTACACTCTGCGCCGCGGGGTGGAGCAGTCTGGCAGCTCGTCGGGCTCATAACCCGAAGGTCATAGGTTCAAATCCTATCCCCGCAACCAAATATGAAGCCCGTCAGGCGAACCGCCTTACGGGCTTTTTGCTTTGACCAGCTCGCAGCCTCCTTGCCGCTGGCGATGGTAGTCTGGTGGTATTTCGAAGGCCGAGCTTCGAACAACGCTGGACCTTTTTAAACGCTACCAGTGTCACTGGCGCCTGCAGGCCGCGGTCAAGCAGGCCTGCGGTTGCATACGCGCCCACGTCACCCATGTACAGCGCAATTTGACCTGACGGTCGCTCAACGTTCCCTCGATGTAACGGACACGGGCCCCGGTATCCCCGTTGCAGAAAGAGACCTCGTGTTCCAGCCGTTCTATCGCGCTCAGCACCAGGCCGGTACAACGACTGGCAGTGGGATCGGACTGAGTCTAGTTGCCGCCATCGCGCGCCTGCACAACGCGCACGTCTGCATTCGCGACGGCGTACCCGGGTGTTGTATCTCGGTGGTGTTCGAGTCTGAGATGCCCATTCATCCCGCCGTAACATCGAGTGTGTAGAACGACAGACCGATTGCGCAAAACGCGCTTCGCGGCGGCACCCCTGCTCGACAGTCAGCAGTAGCGCAGGTCTTCCTGGCGGCCGAACATGAATACCTTCATTGCCATCCGCTGATGGGTGTCAAGCTGATCTAGCTCCAGCCCATGGATCGCAGGAGCACCCGGTCTGTCGTCTTCATGCACGTTGTGGATCACTGCGCTCGTTTCGATGTTTGCGTCCAGCTCGCTGGCGCGCAAGTGAAACGCCACGCGCAACCGGTCGCCAACCTTGCCTAGCACCCGCGAGGCCATAAGCGACATGCCCGACCCGCTGATGTTCTTGGCGAGCCCCACGCAGTCATAGGTATCGCCGCCGGCGCCAATGCCGTAGCGTACCGCCAGGTTTGCACTGAGACGGATCGATTTGCGCTCGCGCAACGCCCGGATAACCCCAGGCTTTGACAGCACAATGTAATCGAACGGGTGTTGGCAGACGGACTCCACCGTGCAAACAAAACGAAATATGGCCTGGCTGGCGATGGCAATGATTTCGACATTTTCACCCGGCCGCAGCGATAGAATGCGCCCGCCGACCAGCGGCGGCGTAATGAACAGCGTGCCGTTTGGCGCATGGCCGATGACCCGGCACGGGCTCGCCGGCGCTCGTTCACCTGGCTGAGTCCGCAGTCCCAGTGGCGCGCCGATCGGCAGATTCATGTCTTTGACCGTCAGCGGTTGGTTTGGGCTGCCCGCCCCGGGCAGAGCCGCTTCGGAGATCGGCGTATTTTCGCAAAGGTCGCCGCGCAAGGGCGTGAAGTTCTCGAAGAGAAACTCGCGTTCGTTGACGCTGACAAGTGTCGCGCCGCGTTCGAACAGCGGTGTCCCGTCGCGCTCGACGATCGGCCACTCGAGCGGCGTGCCGATGGGCACCTCGTCGGGCCGCAGGAGCGAAGTCTGTGGCAGCGCGGGGGAAGACCCCGTGGCTTCAGTGTTCTGCATTGTTCGTTGGCGAAGTCTGTGGCGGTATAGGCCGTATACGGTGCTGTAACGTCAATTCGACAGGGTAGCTTACACGTGTCAGACAAAAAATTTTGCGGGTACCTCGGTTGCAGGTACGCAGCGGCGGCAGATGCGAAGGTTCAATCGCAGAAGCGCATAGCCTCCACCGGGACGACCGTGGCCGCCCGGTGACATGGTCCACATCCTCCCCGACAAGCGGTAACGACAGCGTAACGACAATAGTCACATCGCAATCATAAATCACTGCCCCTGTGTTATCTCCGCGTTATTTCTAGGACTAAAATAAGAAAAATCTCAGTCGATTATTTTTGAGATAAAGGGCCGTCATGCGGCTTGTTGTCCGGCCCATTCGCATGGGCTAGAATCGGTCGCCCGCTGCAATCAACGGCGGCACGAAATAAGATCCGGCCGCGAGCGTATCGTTTTATACGCACATGAACGCGCATCAGTGCGCACGAACAGCGCCGAATCAGGGTTTTATCGGATATATTCGCGGATAATCTGGCAAACATCTGTCGTCGACTATTTAACGAAAAAACTCGTTTTGATCCGGAGCCGCGCAAACGAAAAAATCATGGTCCTTGAATTGCGGCGGAAGATCGATTGAATTCAGAAAGACAATAGCGAGGGCAAAAGCGCATGAAGTCCCGGAAAATCCTGTTGTTATCCCGTCCAAAGCATCGCATACGCGTCGTGCTGCTGGACGATCATCCAATCGTCTCGCTCGGCGTGGCCTCGTATCTGCGTAGCTTTTCCGACTTCGACGTATTAGCGGCCGTGACGGGGGCCGACGATCTTTTTTCCGAGGTCGAACGTAAGGAATACGACGTGGCTCTGGTCGATTTCTATTTGCCCGATGACCGTCTCGACGGGGCCGCGTTTATCAGGCGTTTGCGCACGTGCGCTCCATCAGTCGTGATCGTGGTGCTCTCGGCGGCGCGCGCGGCCGATGTTGAATGCATCTGCTATCGCGCCGGCGCCAACGCGTTTATCGAGAAAGCCACGCCGTTGGAGCTGATTGCAGAGACGGTCCGCAGTGCGGTCGGATCGCCGCGAAAATTTTTTGCCGTGCGCAATGGAAACATCGAGGCGCTCGTGCCGCATCCGAGGGAAGACGCGCTCTCCTCAGCGGAAATGGAAATCCTGCGGCATATAGCCGAGGGCTGGTCGGTTTCACAAACTGCAGACCGCTTGCGGCGCAGCAAGAAAACGATAAGCACGCACAAGCGCAGCGCCATGCGCAAGTTGCAGGTTGCCGACGATTTGGCACTTGCCCTGTTCCTGAAAGAAAAGTTTCGCGGCTAAGGCGCGGAAAAAACGGGGCGCAAGCGATGTGCACGGGTCCTTCCTTGATGCGCTGCCGGCCAACCCGAAGATGGCATCTTTCCATCCGGGCGCTGCTTGTCTCCCTGAGCCTATGCTGTACGGGTGCCGAGGCAAGCGGCGATCTCGCAGGCGGCGGGCGCGATGCAGCGGCGCCTTTGCGCGTCGGCGCCTATGACGGCGATGCAAGCATGCTCAACTATGTCGATCGCTCCGGCGTGCGCCAGGGGTTCGGCGCCAGTGCGCTGCATGCGATTGCCGATTCCCATGGGATCGTGCTTGTGCATCGCCGCTTCGCCTCGATCGGCGCTGCATTGGCCGCGCTCGACGCCGGTCGGATCGACCTGTTGCCCACGCCGTGTGCCGCAGTGCGCGTTGGCCTCAATCGCTGGGTTTCCGACCCTTATGCGTTCCCGCTGGCGGGAGTCGTCGTCCGGCGGGGGGGCGCGAACCCGCGTGAATTGGTCGATCTGGCGCAACTGCGGGTCGCACTCGAACGTAACGATATGGGTGGGGCAGTGGCGAAGACGTGGCTGCCAAGCGCCGAGTTCGTTGAAGTCGACGATGCGCGCAGCGGCATTGAAATGGTGGCGAGCGCGAAAGCGGACGCATTTGTCGGCATTCAAGACGCCAATATGGCGTTGATCGACGCAGGGGGGCACGGTGCGCTCGAGTCCGCGCCTTTGCCGCTGGCTGTGCCGCTTTGTCTCGCCGTGCATCGCGGGAACGCCGCGACAGTTGCGCTCGTCGAGCAGGGCCTTGCGCGGCTGCCTGCGCCGGTGCGGCGCGAGATTCATTTGCAGCCGCAGCCGGCTTCGGCGCATTCGACGCCCGAGCAGCCGTTCGTGCTGACAGACGACGAGCGGCGCTGGGCAAGCCGCCATCCTCTTGTTCGCGTCGGCATCGAACGGCTGAACCGGCCCTACGATTTTCTTGACGACGAGGGGCGTTTGCAGGGGGTCGGTGCCGCCTTGCTCAGGCAGCTCGCGCCGATTGCGCAAGTGCGCTTCGAGCCGGTGTTGATCGACGACGCGCATACCTTGGCTGAGGCGCTGCACGATGGCACGATCGATCTGGCGATGTCGTTTCCGATCGGCTCGGCTACGACGCAGCCGCACCGTCTTGCGCTGACAAGACCGTACGACAGCTTTCCCTGGTCATCAGTGCACGCCGGCGGCGAAACGACGTACCCGCCGGCGCGCATCGCGGCCAACGCATGGCGCTTGCAGCAAGTGCTGCCGATGGCGGTGCGCTACGCCATGATCGTGCCGCGCGAACGCGCGGCCGATGCCCTGCGCGCCGTGCTCGCCGGTAATGCCGACGCCGCGTTCGTCAATACCGTGGCCGCCGATGATTTACGCGACCGTTACGCGCACGGTCGGCTGATCGTGGACGCCGCGATCGCGGGCGTCGAGCGGATCGGCTTTGCCGCCACCGAGCGTGACGCCGTGCTCGCCGGCATGCTCGACCGTTACGTGGCATCGCACACTGCGCATGAACTGTCGCGACTTGCAAGCCGCTCGCGCCCGGTATCGCTGCTGCTCGGGTACGAAAAGCGCGCGGTGATCGGGCTGTCGCTCGGCGCTGCCGCCATCGTGTTCGCAGCCCTGTCGACGCTGCTCTTGGCGTACTGGCGTACGCGAGCGGCGCAGCGTGCGGCGGATGCGGCACGCGTCCAAGCCGTCGCATCGGCGGAGCGTGCCGAAGCGGCGGATCGGGCGAAATCGGCATTCGTTGCAATGATGAGCCATGAGATCCGTACGCCGATGAATGGTGTCATCGGCGTGCTCGATCTGCTCGGCACCATGACGCTTACGGCGGAGCAACGGCGCTATCTCGACGTGGCGCACCGCTCGGGCCAGCTGATGCTGCGCGTGATCGACGGCACGCTCGACTATCTGAAGATGGAGCAAGGCGCTTTGTCGCTCGAAGCCCAGCCTTTCGACATCCTGGAGCTCGCCTCGGTCGCAATTGCGCTTCATGCTCCGCTTGCGCATCGCAAAGGCCTGACGATCCATCTTGCGGCGATGCCTCATTTCGACCGGTTCGTCGTGGGTGATGAGGTTCGCATCAATCAGATCGTGACGAATCTTCTCAGCAATGCAATCCGATTCACGGAAAACGGCGGCGTGCAGCTGGAATTGCGTCATCGTATCCAGCACGCGCGCAGCCTCGTGCAGTTGATCGTGACGGACACGGGCAGGGGCATCAGCGCGGATTACCAATCTCGCCTTTTTGTGCCGTTCACCCAGCAGGACAGTTCGACGACGCGCCGCTATGGCGGAACGGGATTGGGCCTGTCGATCGTCAAGCGGCTCGTCGACGCAATGGGCGGCACCGTCGAGGTGACGAGCAGGATGGGGGAAGGCACGCGGATCAGCGTGCAATGGCCCGTCGTATGGGGCGAAGCGGCGCGCGGCTGGCCCAATCTCACACCGGTGCGAGCGCGTGTCGACGTGCCGTCGCCCGCATTGGCCAAGGCGGTTCGCGCCATGCTGGTAAAGCTGGGCGTAGCCCGTGTCGAAGACGAATGTGCGGACGCGGACGTCTTCGTCTGCGTCGATGCGACGGGGGCGCTTGCGGTGAGTTCTCGCGCGCTCGCTCAGCGGTGCGTACGCTCGGTCGACGATTTCGTCGATGCGCTTACGCAGGCGAGTGAGGCTAGTCAGGCCAGTCGAGGGGATGCGTGTCCTCGTGCGCAAGCCATTGCACGGGCTGCCGCCGGCGAGCGCGAAAGCCCGCCGCCGTTGCCGGCCGGCGCAGGGCGTTTTGACGATGTGCTCGTCGTAGAGGATAACGAGATCAACCGCGACATCATCGTGCGGCAGCTTGCAGCGCTGGGCGTCACGGCGAGCGCGGCGGCTGACGGCCTCGATGGGTATTCGTGCTGGGCGAAGAAGAGGCCGCGATTCGTACTGCTCGATTGTCATATGCCACGCATGGATGGATATACGCTCGCGGGGCGCATCCGCGCCCAGGAAGCCGAAGAGGGCAACGGCCGCACGCGCGAGGGCGTCATTACGACGATCGTGGCCATCAGCGCGAACGCAACGCTCGAAGACCGGCAGGCTTGCCGCGAGGCCGGCATGGACGATTACCTGACCAAACCCATCACGCGACCTAAGCTTGTTGCGATATTCGAAAAGTGGAGGAACAACGCTCATGCCGTCAACTCGCAATGATCGAACACCGCCCCATGTCGAACGGTTCGACCTGACGGAGCTGCGCCCGCTGTATGGCCCTGCCGAGTTTCGGACATTGATTTCCCGTGCGCTCGCTCAGCTCGAATGCCTGCAGCGCGAGTTCGATAGCCATCTCGCTGCGGGAGAAAACGTGAAAGCCGCACATGTGCTGCACCTCATGGCGGGCACCGCATCGTTTTTTTGCGGTGACCCATGTGCGCTCGATGCTTTGCATCACGCGCAAAGCGCGTTGAAATCGTCGGACCGTGCGTTTGTCCCGGCGGCCTTGCCGCAGGCGCGGCGCGTGCTCGGCGCGCTGGCGCGCCGCTTGGCCGCTGAATTGGCTTCGCTTGAAACCGGTTAGCGCCATGGCTATCGGCATGGACTCGCCGGGCCGACTGTCGCCGCCCGCGAGGTAACGTCGTCTGAAATTCGGCGAGCCACCGGCGCTTGCTCCGCTTCCGGCAACACTGTTGCGGTTTTTTCTATGCCGCGACAGCGGAGAAGACATGCCTGAAGCAATAGCGCGAGCGATTGTGCGAAATCCTGAATTGCCGCTGCCGGCAAGTGTGACGGTAGTGGACGTCGCAACCGGCGTAGTGAATGAAGGGCCGGGCGTCGACGCCCCGAGCATAGGGGGCGCATCGCACGGTCGAATCCGCTTTGCCGAGCGGGTGATCGAAGACCGGCTGAGGCGCTCGATCGCGGCGCGAAGCGCCTCGGCGACTGCCGCTGCACCGCACGCGCAGGCAGCGGTGGCGAGCGCCCAGGACGACGCGCGCGAACGGCAGGAGATCGACGCGACGTTGCGCGAATGGGTCGATTTCGAGAAGGCGAAGCCATATTCGCAGAGCCCGAGCCGGTTGCTACGCGCGGTTGCCGATCACGACAAGCGGCCGATTCCGCTCGAGTTCGAACTCACGTTGGACCCATTTTTGCTCGAGGACGAGCGCATCCTCGATACGGCGGCCGTTCTTTTCCATCGATTGCGGGACGCGACACCGCCCAAGTCAACACTGGAGGGCGACGCTCCCCCGTTGCCGCTTGCAAAGTTGCGATCGGACTTCATCGCAGCGCTGCACGAGGATTACGCGAAGCGCCGCGTGCTGAGCGCGCTGCTGTCCCCGTCGGAACAGGCTGGGCAGAAGACGCCGATTTTCGACGGCTTTGCCATCCGCAATGCACAGCGCAGGACGTTCGAGGAACTCGTGAGTTTGCCGGCGGTTTCGGCGGATCCGGCGTTCGCCGCATTGACGGCCGACGAGAAGCGGAATTTGCTCGCCCAGAAAT
The DNA here is from genome assembly GCA_034668065.1 of Paraburkholderia sp. Taxonomy (GTDB): domain Bacteria; phylum Pseudomonadota; class Gammaproteobacteria; order Burkholderiales; family Burkholderiaceae; genus Trinickia. The sequence continues at coordinate 1,080 of JAXDQB010000217.1, read as the reverse complement.
TCGAGCAGATGGGGGAGAGCACTTTATACGCGATCGGCACGCCGGAGCACTCGCTTGCCACCGCGCTGCTGCGCATTCAGAGCTATCGGGGTTTGCCGATAACGACGAAATTCGACAGCCCGGCGTCATTGCTCGCAGCCTTCCAGGCGATCGAGAAGGACTGGAGGGAAAACCCGTCCTATCCGTTCAATCCGCGCCTGCTCTTTGCTGCACATCTGGCTCGTACCGACGGTGTCCAATTGATGAGCCCGAAAGACCTGATTCTGGCCTATGAAAACGGCGTTTCGGACCGCGCACTGGACGAACTGCAAAAAGGCAACGACATGCCGATCAAATGGGTCGCGCGCCATCTTTCGCAGTACGAAGCAAACGGTTTGCCGTGGAACGCACAAGGAGAATTCGCCAGGACCCAGATCATCACTTCACTCTTCGCAGCGTTGCGAAAGGCGGCCGACGGGAACGAACCGATTGCGGGGTTCGCACGCGATCTGCGCGATAGGGGCATGCTCCCGGAAAAAACGCTGATCCGCAGCGATTGGGCGGAAAGGCTCGATGCGCTCATCGAATATGCAAACGAGCGGCTGCTCGCCACGTTCGGCACGCCGCCGCGGTTCGATCGGGGCGAGGCGGCGGCAGCAATCCTGCGCAGCCACGGGTTGAGCGGAACGCAAATCGAGGAGTCCCGCGCATACGTGATTAGCGGGGATAACCCCGAATTGTCGAAAAACGCGTACGGCGACCTCGTCGACGAGTTTCTCGATCGCGCCGATTGGAGCGGTCTTGTCGGCTCGAAGATGATGCTGCGTGGCGGCCTGCGAATTACGCCGCGCGATGCACTGCAGGAGGCGGAAGAGCGCTTCAACGGCGGCTTGCGCTCCAATTCCTGGGTTCTCGCAAAAGCTCAGGAAAATTTGTGGGCGAAAAATGTTGCGCTGACGGGCGAAGCGGCGCTCGAGGAGGTCGAGCGGATCGCGGCCAACCTCGAAGCCGAAACCGAAAACCATCGCGCGTGGGTGAGAGGGGCGGAGATGTGGATCGGCATGGTTCCCGTCGCCGGGCCGCTTTACAACATCGAGGAGG
>JAXDQB010000216.1:0-7062 GCA_034668065.1 Paraburkholderia sp. | reverse complement strand
CAACGTCGATGGTCTCGTGAATGTCGACTTCGAGGACGTGAAGACGGTGATGGGCGAGCAGGGCAAGGCGATGATGGGCACGGCCACCGTAGCCGGCGTCGATCGCGCGCGGCTTTCGGCCGAACAGGCCGTCGCCAGCCCCTTGCTTGAAGGCGTTGATCTGTCGGGCGCGCGCGGTGTGCTCGTCAACATCACGTCGAGCCGGTCGTTGCGTCTTTCGGAAACGCGCGAGGTGATGAATACGATCAAGAGCTACGCGGCAGAAGACGCGACCGTCATTTTCGGCGCCGTCTACGACGACGCGATGGGCGATGCGCTGCGCGTGACCGTCGTCGCGACGGGCCTCGGTCGCACGGCCGCGAGCGCCGTGAAAAAGCAGCAGCCGGCGCCGATGACGCTGCTGCGCACGGGCACGGACAATCAGCCGGTCGGCGCGATGCACCATGGGCACGCTGTGTCGCACGCAACGTCGGCCGATTACGGCGCGTTCGATACGCCGGCCGTGTGGCGCAACTCGCGAGAGACGGCGGCCTCGCATGTGCAGGCCCTGCAGGAGAAAGGCGTCGACACTTACGACATTCCGGCGTTCTTGCGCAAGCAAGCGGACTGATGCGTGCGGTGCGGCGGACGTGGCAGCGAGCGGGCAGGTGAAGCGCCGCGGCGCGCGGCGCGCGGTTCGCGCTGACAAATGCCTGCCGCGCGGGAATGCGCGCATCTCGGGCAAGATGTGCGTGTACGGTCCGCAAAAGTTGGATGCCGCGAAAGGCGCCGAAATCGCGGTAGTCGCGGTAGTCGCGGGAATTGCCGCTGCCGCAACAGACGTTCGCCGCGAGGCGCAAGGTTGGCGCACAGCGGGAAGCCGCGGCGCCCGGTGAAGCACGTTTGACGACGGCGCAGTCAAGACGCCGGGCGTCGAGCGGCGTGAACCGTTGACTCAACAAAGGCCGCGGGCGGCGCAATATGGTGTGGGCCGCCTGTTGCAAAGCGCTTTCGTGTTGCGCGCAAGCAACGGCCGTCGAGTGGGCCCGTAACGGTTTATAACCGGGGCTGTGAAAAAGGCCTGCGTCCGGAAACGCCTCCGTTCCGGATGCAGGCCCGTTTCTTTCTATAGGGTAACGTCAAGAAACACACTGAAACGCTCACCCAAAGACAGCGTCGTATGGATAAGGTATAATCTGTACTATGAAATAATACAAGCGATCGTTTTTTTCAATCGCCAGATGACCATGCTGAAGCAACGCACCATCAAATCGATCGTCAAGACAGTTGGCATTGGCCTGCACTCGGGTCGCAAGGTCAACTTGACGCTCCGTCCCGCCGCCGAGAACACTGGCATCGTGTTTTCGCGCGTGGATTTGCCGGCTCCCATCGATATTCCGGCTTCGGCCATGGCCATCGGCGACACGCGCCTTGCTTCGGTGCTGCAAAAAGACGGTGCGCGAGTTTCGACAGTGGAGCATTTGATGTCGGCCTGCGCGGGCCTCGGGATCGACAATCTGTACGTTGATGTGACGGCAGAGGAAATTCCGATTATGGACGGCAGCGCGGCGTCATTCGTGTTTCTAATTCAATCGGCTGGCATTCAGGAACAGAACGCGGCCAAGAAATTCATCAAGATAACGAAGCCGGTTGAAGTGCGCGACGGCGACAAGTTCGCGCGTCTCGATCCGTATTTCGGCTTCAAACTGAAATTCACGATCGACTTCCATCACCCGGCAGTCGACAAAACCGGCCAGGCGCTCGAAGTCGACTTTGCAACGGCTTCTTATGTCCGCGAAATCGCCCGTGCGCGTACTTTCGGTTTCGCGCATGAGGTCGAGATGATGCGCGAGTTGGGCCTGGCGCGAGGCGGCAGCATGGACAATGCGATCGTGCTGGACGAGTACCGCATCCTCAATAACGATGGGCTCCGTTACGACGACGAGTTCGTGAAGCACAAGATGCTTGATGCGATCGGCGATCTTTACGTCGTGGGCCATCCGCTGCTGGCCTCATACACCGCCTATAAATCGGGCCATGGTCTCAACAATTTGCTGCTGCGCGAATTGCTGGCTCACGAAGAGGCTTACGAGATCGTGACGTTCGAAGACGCGCAGCACGCACCGCGCGGTTTTGGCTACGAAGTGCAGACGGCATTCGCCTAATTAAGGTGGCGCTCGTCGCGCCGGCTCGCTGTATTTTTTTTGCGGTGCGGCAGAAAGCGAGACGGTAACGATCAAGCGGCAGCAACAACCCACACGCTGAAATAGGCGGCCTACCGGACGGATGGCCGCCTATTTTATTTGTTTTTCGTCCGCGCCTTCGCTGCCTGTGCCATGACGCGCGGCCATGCGGGCGAGCGCCGTCCTGAGTTGCGAGGGCGGCAGTGCCTCGCTGAGCGTTCGCAGCGCCTGAGCGCCAGTGGGCGTCATGCATGCCTCTTTCGGCCGTTGGGGTTCAGCCGCCGTGCGCGGGCGCACCTTGACGGAGAGCGTGCGCACATTCCAGCCACGCTGTTGCATGTCGGCGACAAGCCGCGGTTCAAGGTGCCGCAGGCGGGCCGCAAGCGCGCTATGCGCCGCGAAGAGCGTCAGCGCGCCATCCTTGATGAGGCCGGGCTCGACGCTTGTCGCGAGGTAATCCGGCAGCAGCTTTGCAAGAATGCTCTCAAGCGCCGCGAATTGCTCGACGCCCGCGCGTAGCGCGGAGAACGCGTCGGTGCGGCCGAGCACCTCGGCAACCGGTTGCGGCCGGCGCGGTGCGGCGGGAGGGGAGGATCGCGAAAAACGGCTCATGTCTCGTAGCGAGGCGGTGCGGGCGAAGGCGCATGCGTGGCCTGCATTGTACCCGCAGCGGACACGTGGAGCGCGTCCCGGCCGTCGCGATAGGACGGTTCGGCCCGCTTTGGGCTGACACGGTACCTTAAGCCTCGCGTGCTAAAATGCGCGATTCGAATTCACTCATGGATAAGCCGCCGAGGCCCTCCGATTCGGCACCCGCGGGCTACTCCCGTGGGCCGCACAGCGCGTGCGAACCGACCGAAGCCGCGACGCAAACCCGACCCGATGACCACTGGTTTTCTCCAAAAGATTTTTGGCAGCCGCAACCAGCGGCTGATCAAGCAGTATCAAAAGACCGTCGCGGTAATCAATGCGCTTGAGCCGCAGATCGAGCAATTGACCGACGACGAACTGCGCGCCAAAACGGAGGAGTTTCGCCAGCGCGTGGCAAGCGGGGAGGCGCTCGACAAGCTGTTGCCCGAAGCGTTCGCGGTTTGCCGGGAGGCGAGCCGTCGGGTGTTGAAGATGCGTCACTTCGACATGCAGCTGATCGGCGGCATGGTGCTGCATTACGGCAAGATCGCCGAAATGCGCACGGGCGAGGGCAAGACGCTCGTCGCCACGCTCGCTGCGTACCTGAACGCGTTGTCGGGGCGGGGCGTGCACGTTGTGACGGTGAACGACTACCTCGCCCAGCGCGATGCCGAGTGGATGGGCAAGCTCTACAACTTTCTCGGCTTGACGGTCGGCGTCAATCTTTCGCAAATGGATCATGCCGCGAAGCAGGCGGCCTACGCGTCGGATATTACCTACGGGACGAACAACGAGTTCGGCTTCGACTACCTCCGCGACAATATGGTCTACGAGACGGACGCGCGCGTGCTGCGCGCGCTCAACTTCGCGATCGTCGACGAAGTGGACTCGATTTTGATCGACGAGGCGCGCACGCCGCTCATCATTTCGGGCCAAGCCGAGGACCATACGGACCTTTACGTGCGCATGAACGCGCTGCCGCCGCTGCTCGATCGGCAGATCGGAGAGGAGCGCGCGGACGGCACCGGCGTCGAGAAGCCGGGCGACTATACGCTCGATGAAAAGGCGCGCCAGGTCTTCCTGACGGAATCGGGGCATGAGAAGGCCGAGCGGATGCTGGCCGAATGGGGCTTGATCGGCGAAGGCGAGAGCCTCTACGCGCCGCAGAACATTACTCTGATGCATCATGTGTATGCGGCGCTGCGCGCGCATACGCTCTTCTTTCGCGATCAGCACTACGTGGTGCAAAACGGCGAAGTCATCATTGTCGATGAATTCACGGGCCGGTTGATGCCGGGGCGCCGCTGGTCCGACGGCCTGCACCAGGCCGTCGAAGGAAAGGAGCACGTGAAGATCCAGAGCGAAAACCAGACGCTCGCGTCGATCACGTTCCAGAACTACTTCCGCATGTACGCGAAGCTCTCGGGCATGACGGGCACGGCTGATACCGAGGCCTACGAATTCAACGAGATCTATGGGCTCGAGACCGTCGTCATTCCTACGAACCGGCCGCCGAAGCGGACCGACTTTCAAGACCAGATTTACAAGACCGCAAAGGAGCGCTACAACGCGGTCATTCGCGATATAGGCGAGTGCTACGAACGCGGGCAGCCGGTGCTGGTCGGCACGACGTCGATTGAGAACTCAGAGCTGCTCTCGAACCTGCTCACGAAGACGGGGCTGCCGCACGAAGTGCTGAACGCCAAGCAGCATGAGCGTGAGGCGGCAATCGTCGCGGAAGCCGGCCGGCCGAGGCGCATCACGATCGCGACGAACATGGCCGGCCGCGGGACCGACATTGTGCTCGGCGGCAACGCCGAGAAGCAGGCCGCGCTGATCGAGGCCGACGAATTTCTGCCGGACGAAGAGAAGGCAAGCCGCATCCAGGCACTGCATGACGAGTGGCAGGCGCTGCACGACGAAGTGAAGGCCGCGGGCGGCCTGCATATCATCGGCACCGAGCGTCACGAGTCGCGCCGCATCGACAATCAGTTGCGCGGTCGCGCCGGCCGCCAGGGCGATCCGGGCTCGTCGCGCTTTTACCTGTCGCTCGAAGATCCGCTTTTGCGCATTTTTGCCGGAGACCGCGTGCGCTCCATCATGGAGCGCCTGCGCATGCCGGAAGGCGAGGCAATCGAAGCGGGCATCGTCACGCGCTCGATCGAATCGGCACAACGCAAGGTCGAAGCCCGCAACTTCGATATTCGCAAGCAATTGCTCGAATACGACGATGTCGCAAACGATCAGCGCAAGGTTATCTATCAGCAGCGCAACGAATTGCTCGAAGCGCAGGACATCACGGAGACCATCACTGCGATGCGTCATGCCGTGATCACGGACGTGGTCCATCAGTTCGTCCCGCCGGGCAGCATCGAAGAGCAATGGCAGGCGCCTGAGCTCGAAGAGGCGCTGCGCAACGACTGGCAGCTCGACCTGGCGATCCAGGAGATGATCAACGAAGCCCAGTCGCTCAGCGCGGACGACATCCTTGAAGCCGTGCTCGCGGCTGCCGACGAAAGCTACGAAGCGAAGGTCGGGCAGGTGGGGCGCGAGGCATTCAGCGCATTCGAGCGCTCGATGATGCTGCAGACGCTCGACCGCTTCTGGCGCGAACACCTTGCCGCGCTCGATCACCTGCGCCAGGGCATCCATCTGCGCGGGTACGCGCAAAAGAACCCGAAGCAGGAATATAAGCGCGAGGCGTTCGAGCTATTCGAAGCGCTGCTTAACGTTATCAAGACGGAAGTCACGCGCGTTGTAATGAATGTGCGGATCCAGTCGCCCGAGCAGCTCGAGGAGACTGCGGAGCAGTATGAGGATCTGGGCAGCCATCTCGAGAATGTGGAATTTCGCCATGCCGAGTTCGCCGATGCGGCGCCCGTAGCCGCGGCGGCCGATGCCGCGGCGGCCGAAGCCACGGCGCGTATGGTGGGGCAGGCGATGAGCCACAGTGCGCACGCGGCGGCTGGCGGGTCGCCGGTTGCAGGCGGTGTCCAGAACGTTCCGAAGGTGGGGCGCAACGATCCCTGCCCGTGCGGCAGCGGGAAGAAGTACAAGCAGTGCCACGGCAAGCTTGCGTGACGTTGGACGCGGCGCGCATGATGCTCGCCCGTCTTTTTTTGTGCGCGATGCAAGATTTCCCGGCGCGCCGCATTTCGATAGGTTTTTAGACGATGGCAGTCAACTTTCCCTCGGTCGATCCCGAGCAACTGTATCCCGTCGCGGGCGTCACGCTCGGCTGGGCCGAGGCCCACATTCGCAAGCCGAATCGCAAAGACGTCCTCGTGATGTCGATCGAAGAAGGTGCGACGGTGGCCGGTGTATTCACCTTGAACCGGTTTTGCGCGGCACCGGTGACGGTATGCCGCGAGCATCTGGCGCTTGGCAAGGGTATTCGCGCCCTCGTCGTCAATACCGGCAATGCGAATGCCGGCACGGGCGAGCCGGGTCTTGCACACGCGCGTGAGACCTGCGCGGAGCTCGCACGCCTCACAGGCGTCGCACCCGAGCAGGTGCTGCCGTTTTCCACCGGCGTGATCCTCGAGCCGCTGCCGATCGAACGCCTGAAAGCGGGTCTGCCCCAGGCGCTCACCAATCTGCGTCCTGCGCACTGGTATGAGGCCGCTCAGGCAATCATGACGACAGATACGCTGCCGAAGGTTGCGTCGCGCCAAGTGAGCATTGACGGCCATACCGTCACGCTGACCGGCATCAGCAAGGGCGCGGGCATGATCAAGCCGAATATGGCGACCATGCTCGGCTTCCTCGCGTTCGACGCCGCCGTCGCGCAACCGGTGCTCGACGCGCTGGTCAAGCACGTGGCGGACCGCTCGTTCAACTGCATCACAATCGACGGCGATACGTCGACCAACGATTCCTTCATCCTGATCGCCTCGGGCAAATCGAGCCTGCCGGCGATCACGTCCACCGATTCGCCCGCTTATGCAGCGCTGCGCGACGCGGTGACCGACGTCGCCCAGGCCCTCGCGCAACTGATCGTGCGCGACGGCGAAGGCGCGACCAAATTCATGACCGTGCATGTCGAAGGCGGCTCGAGCGTCGGCGAATGCCGCCAGATCGCGTATGCGATCGGCCACTCGCCGCTCGTGAAGACGGCCTTCTACGCATCGGACCCGAATCTCGGCCGCATTCTTGCGGCCATCGGCTATGCCGGCGTGGACGATCTCGACGTCGGCAAGATCGATCTGTATCTGGACGACGTGCTGGTCGCCACCGCCGGTGGCCGCAATCCGGCCTACCGTGAGGAAGA
>JAXDQB010000215.1:0-7624 GCA_034668065.1 Paraburkholderia sp. | reverse complement strand
CATCCCTTGGGGACGATCGTTGGGCGACCGTTGTTCATTGTGGTGGCGCAGGCACGAGCCCGTACCTGGACATGACATCGATAAGCTTCTCGCGGTCAAGCGGCCCGCCGGCATTTACGATTGCTCCGACATCACGAAAATAATGAGCACCAATGTCGGGAGTAAGGACGATCAATGCGCGGGCTGTGCCATTGTGCGGATTGCTAAAGTGATGGACCGATCCTCGTGCGGTGAACATCCACTCTCCTGGTGTCAGGTCTCGGACTATCCCATCGACCGAGTACCGAAGCATGCCCTCCAGGACATAGACGCATTCTTCGTTACGTGTATGGCTGTGTGCTGGCGGAACTTGCGAGTTAGGGGGCACGGTCAACTCAAAAACACCCATCCCACCCGTAGCAGTTCCATCTATCAAGTACTGGATGCTCAATTGACCAACGTTGATTGGTTCGCGCGCCGCCGCACCGGTGAGAGTCATTTCTAAACTCCTTCAGATTAACGATTCACGTCAATCCGTCAACGTATAGGCAAGGGACGCACCGCTTGCGGCGCCTCCGGCGACCGAAGGGAGCTCCGTTCAGCTCAGGCTCTGCCCGGATGTAGAGCTTGGGGACGCCGCTTGCGGCGAGCCAGGCGTCATACATCTCGAAAACGTCGACCACGTCGGCTGGCTCGCCGCCGATGGGCAACTGACGTGGCCAGGTCAGCATCGGCCGACGGTCTTCACCGGGTTCGAGGAACGGGCGGCGATACTCGGTCAGTTCGTCATCGGTAAATGGCCACATGGTTCCTTTGACGATGCTTTGCTCAATGAAGATGTTCTGCTGCAGGACGAGTTCCTCGCCTTGTTTCGAGCGGACACCCCGGAACCTTGGCTGGACTATCGCGGGAATGTCATCCCAACTCATGGGTGCAACTAGCGGTCGTTCCATCCCTTTGCAAACACAATCGGCCGGTTCGTGACGATCGTGACGCCGCCTCATGCTCTGCCAGGAACCACGACCCAGTACACCTTGCCCCCCTTTTTGCAGTTTCCAGTCCGTATGTCATAGCATTAATTTGGGCCCTCCGTTCCTCAAGTGGTCGTCTCGAAACGCCACTTTGGCACATTGATGCCGTTTGGTTCCGGAGGGCCTCTCCCTCTTCCCTTGCTGCCATCCATCCGCACGTGATGCGACGGAGCGGTACGATGAAGCATCGCGCGATCGTAGAGAGCGGGCACGACGTGCTAAGGCTTTACGAACTTCAGTGTCATGCGATCCGATTCGCCGATCACGGCATAGCGCGCCCGGTCGGCGTCGCCGCCATCGTAGGTCGGAGGCAGCGACCACACGCCGTGTGGATAATCCTTCGTGTCGCGCGCGTTCGCGTTGATCTCGCTGCGCGCAGCGAGCACGAAGCCGGCCGCCCGCGCATGCTCGATGACGAAGGCTTCGGTCACGTAGCCACTATCGATCATTTTCTGTAGGCTCGTTCCCGGCCGGGCACGATGCTCTTCGACACCGAGTACACCGCCGCGCTTCAGAGCGTCATAAAACGCACGCAGGTTCGCATCGAACTGGCCGTCCTTGATCCAATTATGAATGTTGCGAAACGTGAGCACCCGGTCGAATCGCTCGTGCGCGTCGAAGCCGGTGAACTGTCCCGCGCGTAACGCGCCGACCACGACGTTTCCATAAATGTCCGGTTTGCCAGCGAGCTTGCGCAAATAGGCTGCATCGGTTGGACGGTCTTCAGCGTTTAGTTCCGGTAGCGTGCTTTCGTACTGGGCCTCGTACAGGTGACCAGCGTCATGCAGATAGGGCGCAAGAATGTCCGTGTACCAGCCGCCACCCGGTGCAATTTCCAGTACGGTTTGCGTGGGACCCAGACCGAAGAACCGCAGGGTCTCCTTCGGATGGCGATAGACGTCGCGCGCGCGCGCCTGTTCGCTGCGTTGCGAACCGCTGATCGCGGCATCGAGGGACGCCACTCCAGACGAAGGGGACTGCGAGGCGTGCGAAACGGTTTGCGACGGCGTAGCGCATCCGGCGACCGTCATCACGATAAATGTCATGGCGATGGAGGCGGCACGCGGTAGCGAACACTTCGCCAGCGGTCGGCGGCGAAAGATGGCGTTCATGGGCGACGGTGGAAGTTGGAGGTACGAAACAAGATACGCGCTTCCTCGATGGCGCGCTGTCCGAGTGCCATCGAGGAAGCGCGGCTGCCTTACGTTCCGGCGCTCGCCTTCGCATGGAATTGATGCTCGGCTGGTCGTGGAATCCGCGCTCCGGGTCGAGCGTGGAATTTGTGCTCGATTTGCCGTGGAATACGCATGCGAGTCTAGCTGCGCACCGATGTCGGTAACTACATGAGCGCTTGACTCCTGGATGGCACGGCAATTGTCGCCGTCATCTTCATCGGCTTCGTTTCTGCACAGATGAAGGCAGACAGACTTCACCCGTTCCTGTACTTGGGGGCGACCATCGTCGCGACGACTAGCTCGGGACGACGATAGCCGACTTCGCCGACCGGGGCCGATAAACAACTTCGGGCGCAAAGGGCGGCTCGAGGTACAAGGGGCCTGCGTCAGCGGTCGCCGGCACGTCGACCTTGATCGGGTGGGAGGGGCGGTCGTGTTCGGAACGTTTCTTGCGGCCGTCTTTTCCTGCCGTGCCGGCGCACGGGGCGTCCGACGGCAAAACATTTCTATTGACGGCCGATGCATGGAGGACCACATGAGAGCACTCAGGTGGCATGGCAAGAAAGACATTCGGTGTGACATGGTAGCCGATCCGAAAATCGAACACCCGCGCGACGCGATCATCAAGGTGTCGTCTTCAGCACACCGATACGCGGCGTGGCGGCGTACGCTGGGCGCGACGGGCGCCGCCTGCATCGCGGCGCTCGCATTCGCCTCCGCGACCTGCTTCGCCGACACACAGGTCGGCGGCACGCTGCCGCCCGCGCCGGACATTCTTTATGGCGACCTCTTCATCGCCGTGCAGACGGCGCAAATCTTTCCCGACCAGAAGACTTTCGTCGACGCTACGCCGAACACCGATCCCGCCACAATCGTCCAGCTTTATGAGACGCAAAAGAACCAGCCTGGGTTTTCGCTACAGGCGTTTGTAAATCAGCACTTCACTCCGCCACCCGATCAGAGCATTTCGCCGCCCCCCGGCCAGACGCTGCGCCAGCACGTCGATTGGCTATGGACCGGGCTCACGCGCACGACGACGACCGCACCCAACTACAGCTCCCTCATACCGCTGCCAAAGCCATATGTGGTGCCGGGCGGGCGCTTCCGCGAAGGCTACTACTGGGACACCTACTTCACGATGCTTGGGCTGCAGGAGTCAGGGCACGAAGATCTCGTTGACGACATGCTCGACAACTTCGCATACATGATCGACACGTTCGGCCACATTCCTAACGGCAACCGCACGTACTATCTTAGCCGCTCACAGCCCCCGTTCTTTTCGTACATGGTCGAGCTGGCCGCTCAGAAAGAAGGCAACCGCGTCTACCAGAAGTACCTTCCCGAGCTGCGCAAGGAGTACGCGTACTGGATGCAGGGCGCGAGCAGCACGCAGCGCGGCAGCGCGACGCGTAACGTCGTCGTGCTGAAGGACGGGACCGTGCTGAACCGGTACTGGGACGAGCTGGATACCCCGCGCGACGAATCCTATCTCGAAGATGTCCAGACCGCGCAGCAGGCAACCGGCCGTCCTGCAAACCAGGTTTATCGCGATCTGCGCGCGACGGCGGAAAGCGGCTGGGATTTCAGCTCGCGCTGGTTCGGCGACAACCAGCATCTCTATACCGTGCGCACGACGTCGATCATCCCTGTGGACTTGAACAGCCTGATGTTCCATCTCGAGACGACGATCGCACGCGGCTGCTCGGCCACCCTCGACTTCGGCTGCGTCGCCCACTTTATCGGCTACGCGGCAAGGCGCGCGATCGCCATTAATCAGTATTTGTGGAATAGCAACGGCTACTACGGCGATTACGACTGGCAGCTCGGCAAGCGGCGCGACAACCAGACGCCGGCGATGCTGTATCCACTGATGGCGGCCGTCGCATATCCGGACCGCGCGTTGAAGACCGCGCAGACCGCGCAGAGCGTGCTGCTCAAGCAAGGCGGTCTCGTAACGTCGCTCTACAACACGGGGCAGCAATGGGACGCCCCGAACGGCTGGGCGCCACTGCACTGGATAGCGATACAGGGGCTAACGAAGTATGGGCGCGGCGACTTCGCACAGACGATCGGCACGCGCTTTCTCGCCGATGTGGAGAATGTCTATGCGACACAGCAGAAGCTCGTGGAAAAGTATGTGGTGGAAGGCGCGGGCGAAGGAAGCGGTGGCGGCGGTGAATACCCATTGCAGGATGGCTTCGGCTGGACCAACGGCGTGACGTTGATGCTGCTCGATATGTACGGTGGCGGCCAGTGAAGCTGCGTCTGAAACCGGGGCGCGTACCTGGTGCAGTCAGCGGCCACTGCGGCGCGTGCCACACCCCGCGTGGGCCCGGTTTTGAGGAACGCGGCTACGACATGGCAGCGAAGATCGAGGACTACATACAGGGTGCTGCCGAGCCGCAGCGCCGATTCGGTAGAACTGGCGCCGTAATGCCGTTCACGGTGACAGACTGGGAAGAACAGCACGGTTTAGGACTCACCAGCCAGGATCCACCTCCGAAAGTCCGTTGTTTCGTGCGAATCTGACGCGCGAGTGTCAATCATAGGGGGTAAGTCTAACGACAGTTGCTGGCCGGTTTGAGAAGGTCGCGCTCGACTCGCGGTCGCTAATAAAATGCCAGTCTGAATCGTTACTCTCCTATAACGTGATACCGCTATATGCAGGCGGTTCACGCTCGCCATTCGCGCGTTCGACAACCTGTGTTTTCACCCTTACGAGCGATGGGCGCTTTTGCTGCGCTCCTTCGCCTGGTGAGGACTCGAGCCGCCAGGCCCCAGCGACGCGAGGCTCGTGACCAAGCCGCGCGTCACCGCGGCCATGCGGCCATAGTCGAGCGTCGCGGGGACATCGTGCGGGGTGTGGTAGTGCGGATTGCGCAGGTAAGCGGTGTCCGTCACCATGACGGCCGGATAGCCGTGGCGCCAAAACGAAGAGTGATCGCTCAACGTGACTCCGGGCACCCACCACGGCAGCGCCGCCGCCTCGAGCGGAAAATCGGACGAGGCCTCGAACGCGTCGACGACCCATCGCAGTCGGCGCGCCGAACGAAGATTGGAAACGAAGCCGATAAAGTTCCCGCGCGCCGGATAGAAGCGGCGCAGCAGGGGCGGATACCTTTGAGTGCCCGGTTCATCCCGGTAGTAGCCCAGCATCTCCAGCGAAAGCATCACGCGAATGCGATCCCCGCGCAGCCGTGCGGCTCTGGCGTACCTCAGGCTGCCCATTTCCCCGCGGAAGAAAAACGGCGCTTCCTCGTTCACGAACGCAACGCAACGCACGGTGTAGCGAGGCGAGACAGCCTGAAGCATGCCCGCAATCTCAAGCAGCGCGGCGACGCCGCTGGCGTTATCGTCGGCCCCGGGGCTGTTGCGCACCGTGTCGTAATGGGCGCCCAGCACAATCATTTCGTCGGCCTGTACGCAGCCTGCGAGCGCAACCTCGAGATTGGCGCAGGGGACGCCCCGCACCTGATAGTCCTGACGCGTCACCGCACAGCCACGCTCGGTCCATTGCTGCGCGATATAGGCCGCGGCCGCGTGCAGTGCGCCCGGCCGGAACACGTTGCGTTCGCCGATATCTCCGGCAAGAACCTGCACATGGCGCTCCAGCGCTGCAGCCAGGTCGGGAATGTGCGTAGTCGACATTCAATTCGCTCCGCCCGGCACGGGCCAGGCACTGTGATCAACGCATCAGTAGGGATCGTTGCCAACTCGCCGTCATCGCCGTCGACCGCGACGTCAACCGGGTTGGTGCTAAAAAACATTTCCAGCTTCACGTCGCCCCTCAACTCTGAACGCGTCACGGCTTCATGGAGACTTGCGCTACGTGAACGCGAGCACGAAATCGAACCGGGCCGCCTTTTGCGCGCCGTCGTCGGCGATCGTCATCAGTAGCCGGCGACCGAAGAGGAAGTCGCGAGCGTTGCGCCGCTCCCCGGGAAAGTACAGTTGGGTGGTGAGAATCGGCCCGTTCGGCGGCTGCACCGTCACATGGAAGTGTCGTGTGCGTCCCGGAAAGACCCGGCACGATGGTCTCCAGGCGGTAGTGTCCCTCGCTGTCGGCGAATTGGTGGCCGCGCAGCCGGAACCCCTCGACGTCGTACTCCCCGGCGTCATTGGCGTGCCAGAAATCGAGCAAAGCCCCGGACATGGCCCTGCATCGCGTTGACAGCACCCGCCCGGTCAGGACGATCTTTGTTCCATTGATCCCCGGTTCGAGCAGCGATGCGCGTTGCGGCGAGTGCGGCTGAAAGAACGGGCCTGCCGTCTGCTGCAGCGTCGGTTCGTGATCGTCCATGCAGGCGGGCGTAACTGATGCTGCGCCAGCCCGGCGATAGTTGGCATTTCCGAGGGCCAACAGCAGAAACGTGGACAGCACTGCACCCGACCTGCGAAGAAAATCGCGTCGTCCCTGGCTCACACTTCGTGTCCGCATCGTGGACGCTCCTTGCTTCCCGCTCGATCGTCACGCTGCGCTGTGCGCATAATTCGGCCGTGAAATGCGATTTAACAATCCAAACACGCAAACGCGCACAGCAACCCGCTGGGTTCTCAGGAGAAACCGGCGGCGTATTCCTGTTGTAATACTCCTGCGTAACGCAATCTGTCCGTATGCTCAAGTTTCAAGCTTCGCGTCCATCGTGATGGTCGCGTTCAGCACCTTCGATACCGGGCACCCCGCCTTCGCATCGGTCGCGGCTTTTTCGAACGCCACCTTGTCGCCGCCCGGGATCTTCACTGCAACATCGAGATGAACCGCCGAGATAGCGAAGCCGCCGTCGATCTTGTCGAGCGTCACTGTAGCAGTCGTTCCGATGCGCTAGGGCTTGATGCCCGCCCGGCCTAGTTCCGCCGAAAGCGCCATCGAGAAACAGCCCGCGTGCGCCGCCGCAATCAGTTCTTCTGGATTCGTGCCGACGCCGTTTTCAAAGCGCGTCGCAAATGAATACTGCGTGTCCTTGAGCACGCCGCTGTCGGTGGAGATTGCGCCCTTCCCGTCTGTGAGTCCGCCTTGCCACACTGCCGATGCCTTGCGCAAGCCTCGCGCCGCCGCACGAAAGCGTCAATCGGGTATGACGCTTGCTTTGGCGCGCCCGCGCAGGCAAGCGCACGCCGAGATTCATCATAGGCGTTTACGGCAAGCAAGAAGGCCGGGATACCTGCCAGAAAACGCACAGTCGCACGCGTACTTGCTGCGCGTCAGCACTGGCGCTTCACGATGTCTAACGGTCACTGATCCGCGTGGGATCAACTGCCGTGTTTGCCCATTACGATCACTAATTCGTCTAGAATTTAGGGATCACTTCGAATATGTCGCTCCATCCATACTGTGCAAATGCCGCGTTCGCGTTGGAACGTTCCCTGAACACGACCGCACCCTCCATCCGGTCGCACAGCGGCTGCTCAGTGGACACTCCGGCCGAACTCGGACGTGCC
>JAXDQB010000214.1:0-5278 GCA_034668065.1 Paraburkholderia sp. | reverse complement strand
GTGCTTTAGGTGCTTTAGGTGCTTTAGGTGCTTTAGGTGCTTTAGATCGGGCATGGGGCTTGCTAGGCTGATTCGGCTTCACCACGCGGCAAACCCGGGCCTCGTGAACGCGCAATCCTCAGCGGGTTAGGCGTCCGCTGTGGTCAAATGAAAGGGCTTGGCGGTTCCCCATCGGCCGCGAGAAGGACGAGAGCCGCCGCCGCGCCCGTTGCGCGAAAGCGCGGAACCTACCAACAGGCGAAGTTCTGCATCGCCATTCAACGTTGTCGGGAGGTCCTGTTTGCGGGGAACAGTGATCGATTCGGCGTCCGCTCGGCGCACCGCTCGCGGGCGGGCCACGCCGTACACGTCATTGGCGTCATTCCAGCGTTTGGCGCGCGTTTGGTTCTCTTTGGCCGTCGGCGGACTGCTTCTCGCACTCGCGGGTCCGGCCGCCGCCAAGTACAACGTCGACATCGATGCCCCGCGCGCGGTACGCAAGCTGCTCAAGCAACATCTCGATCTCGCCCGCTTTGCCGCGCGCGACAACGTCACCGACGATCAGTTCGACTTCCTGCTCACTACCACGCCCCAGCAAGTGCGCGACCTTGTCGCGACCGACGGCTACTTCTCGCCGGTCGTGCGCACCGACGTGCGTACGGCCCATGGCAGAAAGGAGGTGACGGTGCACGTCGATCCGGGCCCGCGCACGATGGTCTCGTCGGTCGACCTTTTGTTCGAGGGACCGGTCAGCACAGAGGCGCCCGCGCGCGAAACCGCTGCCCGCGTTGCCTTCTCGCTGCACGTGGGGGAGCCGTTCACGCAGTCGCGCTGGCGCGACGCGAAGGACGCGGCGCTCAAGGTGTTGCAGGCGCGGCGCTACCTCGGCGCGAGGATAGTCCGCTCCGAAGCGCGCGTCGATCCGCGCGGCAAGACGGCGGCGCTTTCGGTGACGTATGCAAGCGGACCGACATTTACGTTGGGCGCGCTCGACGTCTCCGGCGTGCGCCGTTATCCGGGCTGGATAGTAACGAACGTCAATCCGCTGGCAACGGGCGAGATCTACAGCAGCAAGCGCATCGCCGAGCTTCAGCGCCAACTGCAGAACACGCCCTATTTCGCGAGCGTGGCCATCGATGTCGACAACGATCCCGACAAGCCGCAGGAGACGCCGATTCACGTCAAAGTCAGCGAATTTCCCTACAACAACGTGCGCAGCGGGGTGGGTTACGCGACCGATACGGGCGCGCATGTGCAAGGCGCCTACACGTACCTCAATACGTTCGGTGCCGCTTGGCCATTCTCGGTGCAGGGGCGGCTCGACCAGATTCAGCAGTACGGGCAGATTCAGCTGTCGATGCCGCCGGGCTCGAACGGGTGGGTCAACAGCGCGCTGGCCTCCTACACGACGACGAACGTGTCCAATACACGGATCTATAGCACCCGCGCCGGCTTGCAGAGCGCCCATACGACGGAATCCATCGACTACACCTAT
This sequence comes from Paraburkholderia sp., assembly GCA_034668065.1. GTDB lineage: Bacteria > Pseudomonadota > Gammaproteobacteria > Burkholderiales > Burkholderiaceae > Trinickia. The sequence continues at coordinate 3,804 of JAXDQB010000214.1, read as the reverse complement.
TCGATTCAGTACTACACGGATCGGCTCGATCAGAATGCCGCCAGCCCGACGACGAGCCATGCGCTCCTGCCGCAATGGTCCTGGACACGCCGCGACGTCGACGATCAGCTCTTTCCGCGCTCGGGCAACGTGCTGCACGCTGAGGTCGGCATTGCGATCAAGGGACTGCTCTCCGACCAGACGTTTGCTCGCAGCTATGCGCGCGGCGTGCAGTATCTTCCGATCGGCAAGCGTGACCTCATGCTGTTTCGCGCTGAGCTGGGCGGCGTGTTCACGAGCGGCGGCTCGAGCGGCGTTCCGGCGTCGCTGCTTTTTCGCGCGGGAGGCTCGAACTCGGTGCGCGGCTACAGCTTTCAAAGCATCGGCAACAACGTCGGCGGATCGATCCTGCCGACCAAGTATCTCGCCACGGCGTCCACCGAGTACCAGCATTGGTTGACGCCCGACTGGGGTGCGGCCGTCTTCTATGACATCGGTACCGCGACCGATAATTGGCACGAGAAGACATTTTTCCCCGGCGTCGGTGTTGGCGCGCGCTGGCGCAGCCCAGTCGGGCCGGTAAACGTCGACCTCGCCTACGGAATCAGGGACAGGAGCGTGCGGCCATATCTGACGCTCGGATTCGCTTTCTGAACGGTCATTCGACATATGACGAACGATCCACCGCCTTCCACCGACGTTGACCGCGACGAAGAGTTGCCAACGCCGCCAACGCCGCCAACGCCGCCCACACGGAGCCGGCATCGCGTGCTGCGCGCCGCGGCCTGGACGGTGGGCGTTGCCGTGCTCCTCGTCGGGCTCGTCGCCCTTGCGCTATACGGCGCGCTCACGACCGAGCGCGGTACGCGGCTCGCCTGGCGTGCGGCGGTAGGCGTCTCCGGCGGGCGGCTATCCGGCACGCTCGTCGGCGGCACGTTTGCTGCCGGCGTGCGCTTTGCCGAGCTGCGTTGGCGAACCGGTGAAGCAGGGTTGGGCGCAGCGGGCGTGCCGGGAGCGGCGGGCGGTTCAGTTGCGGCGGGTAAATCAAGCGCGGTGGATGGTTCAGCTGCGGTGGGCGCATCGACCGCGGCGGATGGTTCGTTCGGGGTGGGCGCATTGACCGCGGCAAGCGGCTCTGCTCCTGCGCCCGGCTCAACGGCCTCCGACGGCGCAGCGCCGGCCGCAGCCCCCTCGACGGCTGGCACTGTCGATATCCGCATCGACCACCTCGCCGGGCGCTGGGCACTGACGCGCTTGCCGTGGCGATTTACGATCTACGAGCTGCGCGCGGGCACGATCGACGCGCGGCTCGCACCACCGCACCGCACCGCGCCGCTTACGCTGCCGGGCAGCTTACGGCTGCCGCTTGGGCTCGACATCCGGTCGCTGAGTGTCGATACGTTGCGCATTTGGAGCGGCGCGAGTGCGACCGAGTACGACCGCCTTCGGCTGCATGGGCGCAGCGACGGGCGGCACCATAGGCTGTCGCTCGACGGGGGCGAAACGCCCTACGGTGCGCTCACGGCGCAGTTCTCGATTGACGGCGTCCGGCCGTTTGCGGTCGCGGGCGATGCCGCATATGCCGGGACGCTTGCCGAAGAGCCGGTACAACTGCGTGCGCACTTGTCCGGCTCGCTCGAGCTGCTTCTCGCCGACATCAAGGCGAGCGGCATCAAGCTTGCGGGCCGAGCCCACGCCGAGGCCACGCCGTTTGCGGCCGTGCCGCTCAAGCGCGCCACGCTCTCGTTCGCGCATGTCAATCCTCAGGCGTTCAGCGCTCGCGCCCCATCGGCAGACCTCCTGCTCGAGGCGCAGCTCGTGCCTATCCCGGTGCCGAACGGGGCGCCGCTCGTGGTGGCAGGGCCGGTATCGATTGTCAACGGGAACCCCGGCTCCCTCGAAGCGCGGCTGCTGCCGCTTGTGGACGCGCATGCCGACGTACGACTCGATGTGCGCGCGGCGGATATCCAGAACCTGCGTGTAAGGCTCGTGCACGATGCGACGCTCTCAGGAAGCGGTACGCTCGCGCGCGGACGCGGGCGCATTGAGTTGCAGGCCGCGGGGCTCGACCTCCGTTCGGTCAGCCCGTATTTCGGTTCGTATATTCGGCCGACGGCGCTTGACGGCCCGATCGGGATTTCGCTCGACGGCGCGACGCAGACGCTCGATTTCGATCTGACCGACAAGCGTGCCGAGCTGGGTGCGCGTGCCCGCGTAACGTTGGAGCGGACGCAGATCGGGCTGAGCGGCGTGCGTGTCATCGCCGGGCCTGGCCGCTTCGAGCTGGACGGCACGCTGGCGCGGGATCGGTACAAGACGTATGACCTGCGCGCGGCGTTCACCGATTTCGATCCGCGTCGGCTGATGGCGTCGGCACAAACGACGACACAAACGACGACGCAAACGTCGGCACCCGGGATACCGTCACAACCGCAAGCGCGCGTAACGGGGACGCTCACCGCGGCCGGCGCGTTGTCGCCGGCGTTGGCAACCAAGCTGCGCTTCAAGCTCGCCGACAGTGTCTACGGCGGCTTTCCGCTCACCGGCTCCGGCACGGTGGAGCTGTCCGGTGCGCGACTCTTGCCGAGCGATGCGACGCTTTCGATCGCGGGCAATGACATCGAACTCCATGGCAGCTTTGGAGCGCGGGGCGACCGGCTGCGGTTTCACGTGGCGGCACCAAGGCTTGATCAGCTCGGTTTCGGTCTGGCCGGCACCATTGTTGCCGACGGTGATCTGACGGGTTCGCTTGCGCATCCGAACGCAACGCTTTCCTACAACGCGGCAAATGTGCAACTCGGCGGGAATCGTATCGGCTCGGCGAAGGGCGCAGCGCTCGCGCGCGACGGTGCGAACGGTGCGCTCGAGTTCGCAATTGACGCGCAGGACATCCGTACGGGCGTGGCCGATTTTTCGACGTTTGCGGCGCACGTAAGCGGTACGCGCGCGAAGCACGTCTTCGACGCGGCCGGCAAGGGCACGGTGCGAGGCCGGCCTGTGGCCTTGACCATTGCTGCCTCGGGGGGGCTGACCGACACGCCGGCCGGTCCGCGCTGGAAAGGCGTGGTGACGCGCCTTGCGAATGTGGGCATGCCGGCGTTGGAACTGCAGAACCCGCTCGCGCTCGAGGCCGCGCGCGATTCGATAACGCTTGGCCCGACGCGGCTTGCGCTCGCGGGCGCTCGATTCGACCTAAAGACGTTCTCGTACGATCATGGTGCGCTGCGCTCGGCCGGCTCGGTTGGAAACGTGTCGCTCGGCCGCCTGCTCACGATCCGTGAAGAGCTGACCGGCGCGCCCCCGGGCGTTAGAAGTGATCTCATTTTTGCGGGCGACTGGGATTTCGCACTGGGCCGTACGACAAGCGGCTACGCGCGTATCGACCGCGTAAGTGGCGACCTCTCCGCCGACACCGGCCCCGGCGGGCTCGTGCCGCTCGGCATCACAAAGCTTGGCGCCCGTGTGGAGGCGAGCGGCGGACAGCGGCTTGGGGCGACGCTGCACGCCGCGGCAAGCCGCATCGGGACGGCCGACGCGAGTGTGGCCGTGCCGCTGACCCCCGAGCCCGCGCGCGCAGGTTTGCTCGGCGTGAGATCCGACGCGCCGCTCGCAGGCGCCGTTGCGGTTGATCTGCCTGCGCTGAAGACGACCGGCGGCCTCTTCGGCCCGAGCTACCTGCTTGACGGCCGTCTCTCGCTGAAGCTGACTGTGGCAGGAACGGCCGCGAAGCCCGCTGTTTCGGGCTCGATTACGGGCGACGGACTTTCCGCGACGTTTTTCGATCAGGGCGTGCAATTGAAGAACGGAATAATACGCGTGGCATTG
>JAXDQB010000213.1:0-8591 GCA_034668065.1 Paraburkholderia sp. | reverse complement strand
AGGCAAGGCGCGCGGGCGTAGTGCTCCTGCCCGGTGCCGGTTTCGACGTCGTGCCGAGCGACTGCCTCGCCGCGTACCTTAAGGCCTGGCTCCCCGACGCCAACCACCTAAGGATTGACATTGCCGGCCTCTCTACGATCACGCGCGGCACTTTGAAGACAATGGGCCAGAGCATCGCGCGCGGCACTGCAGTCCGACGGAGCGGACGCATCGTGGAGACTGTCGAGCCGGCAAGCGGCACGGTGGACTTTGGGGAAGGCCTGCGGCCAACCATCGGCGTAGGCTGGGGCGACGTCTCCACCGCATGGCATTCGACAGGTGTTCCGAACATCGATGTCTCATTTGAAATGACGCCTGAATTCGCTCGCGTACTGCACACGCCGCGCTTTATACGTCGGCTGTTGGCGACGAAGCCAGGGCAAGCGCTTCTGCGAGCTTCGATCAATCGTATGCCGGAGGGGCCGACGGAAGAGCAGCGCCGAACAGGCCGCGCGATCCTCCTTGGCACAGCCTGGAACGAGGCGAACGAGCATGTCGCGAGCCGGTTGACAACTCCCGAGCCATACACGCTTACAGCGAATACTGCTGTTCAGATTGTGCAGCAGATCGTGGCAGGTGAACTCAAACCAGGGTTCAACACGCCATCGACCGCATTTGGCGCTAATTTCATCCTTCAATTCGCAGACACCCACCGCGAGGATCTATGACCCAATCGGATCTGAACTGCGACGATCGTCGAAAGTCTCTGCCCGGGCCGGTCTCTGCCGAATGCGTGTGCCTCTCATCGACCCAACTCAGCCGTTCAAGCAGCCGCAAACTCGGCGACCGCTTAGGAGATGAAACTTGCCAATCGGGCATTCCATCAATCCCGTTATCAACGAGCGTGCTTCCAGCTGCCCGTTCCCATCCAGTAGTCAATGAACAGCTCGGCGGCCGCATCCTGGTTGGATGCTTGCATCCGCTACTGCGTTGCGGATTCCCTCAGCCTCGTTTGGCGCAGGCGTCTGTGCGTCGACGAGCGCGAACAGCGTTGGTTCGTAGAGGGCCATTGCAGGTACACGACCGCGGGATTAGCCAGCGCCGCGACCAATGCCACTGCGGCGCCGTATGGATGACTAACCAGCGCCGGTGGTGAACCGGCTCTGGAGGAAACCGGATCAATGACCACTTCATCGCGAAGGCTAATGACCCGGTCCGAAGGCCAGTGCGGACTTTTGCCGGCACCATAAGAGTGTTTCGCTAGCCGTTGGTCTCGATCGAGCGCATGCGGCGTTCCAAGTCGCATATATCGACCGACGACTCGAGGTATGCGTCACGGCGACTATGTTCAGCCCGCTCAAGCAAGTTGCGGAACGTCTTGGCAAGGTATGCAAGCATGGTCTACTCCAATAACTCCGTTCGGCCTTCGTGGGCGGTTGCCCAGTTTCAAACGGTCGGCACGTACGGTAAGCCCGTTCGCGCCGACAGCGCGGCATCACTTGCGCTCGATCACCACCTCGAGGTACTCGCTCGGGAGCACCAGCGTACCGTCGCCCGAATGGTTGCGGCTTTCCATGAGGGCCAGCAAGTCCTGGGTGAAGGCAGCCTGCTTGCCGGCATCGAGCGCGCAAAAGGTCTTGTTCATCGGGCCGTAGTAGGTGCGGAACACCTCGATCCAGTGTGCCGGCGATAGGTAGCGGAAGGCGAACTCGCGGCTGGTCGTGCGGATTTCACGCGCGGTTTCGCCGAACAGCTCCTCGAGCATTGCCTTCGTGCCCCACAGTGCCGGCGATTTGACGCCCGGCGCGGGTGGGACGTACTTGCCGATCGTCTTGAACACCTGTCCAATGAAGCTCTCGGGCGTCCAGTTCGCGAGGCCGATCCTGCCGCCTGGCTTGCAGACGCGCGCGAGCTCGCTAGCCGCCTTGTCCTGGCTTGGGGTGAACATCACACCGAAGGTGGACATCACGACATCGAACGACGCATCGGCGAACGGCAGGTTCTCGGCGTCGGCTGCCTGGAACTGGATCGTGTGGCCTTCGGCCTGCGCGCGCGCCCGCCCTGATTCGAGCAGCGAGGACACGTAGTCGGTGGAGCTCACGTCGCACCAGCGGCGCGCGGCGGCAAGGGTGGCATTGCCGTTGCCGGCGGCGACATCGAGCACGCGGCTGCCTGCGCGCAGATCGAGCGCCTCGCACAGGTTCTCACCGACGATTTGTAGCGTGGTTCCCACGACGGCATAGTTGCCAGTGGACCAGGCTGCTTGCTGACGGGTCTTCACTGCGGCGAGATCGACGGCGGGCGAGGAAGTGGATGTGCATGCGGACATGGCGGTACTCCTGGTAGCTTTGAATAGGAACCCATTTCTTTCGGAACGTCCTTCATCTTCGGGAGCCGTCCTTCATTCGAAGTTTCGTCTGCTGATAGTCGACATGGACGCCTTAGTCGTAAGAGAAGGCTGGAATAGCCGCGGCATATCCGTCGGTGAGTCCTATGCCTGGGTGCTCAATGAAGAGGTGACGACGGCACGTTTTGCACCACTTGCGATAACTGTGCGGCATTTTGTTGTAAGTGCCGACGTTGTCTGCCCCCTGCATGATCTGCACGGCTTCGGGTTTTCATAAAGTGAAGGCGTTGACAGGTCCAGCCGACCGGCTCCGACATGAATCACAATGGCAATAGCCCATTCCGGCTTGCTCACCACTGACCGTGAATTGAACCGCGCCGCAAAAGCAGCCGCCTTTTGTAAAAGCATGAAAGCATGATGTGTCTCCTTGGAGGTTTGCATTGCATCTACCGCTTCCGTCGTCGAATCCCTGAAAGGTGCGTTGCTGTTCGTTGCGGTGGTGCTAGTATCAGCTCGTAGGTCGTATTGATGAATGACCAGGCGTCCAGTTCTCTTGTGCAGGACGCCGGGATTGACGGACGCTGTTCATGGATGCCCTTTCCGACGTCCTTCGGGTTGTGCGGCTAAGCGGTGCCGTGTACCTCAATGGAGACTTCACAACACCCTGGTGCCTATTTGGCCAGGCGGATGCGGCTTTGTGCGCTGCCTTCCTGCCAGGATCAGAACGCGTGATCTCATACCATCTGATTACAGAAGGCAGTTGTTCAGCGCGACTGGCAGATGATTCGGGCTCGGCTATTCATCTCAACGCCGGCGAACTGCTGGTGGTGCCACAAGGCGAAGCGCATATTTTCGGAAGCGCCTTAGACCTTTCTCCTGCGCTTGCCGGCCCCCTGCTCGCCATTCAATTAGAGACGGCCCCAAGCCAGGTGATGACACTCTCCTATGGCGGGGGCGGACCGCCAACGCGTGTCGTGTGTGGCTTTCTTGCCTGCGACGGTACGTTAGGCAACCCGTTGCTGTCCTCGCTGCCGCGGCTCTTCAAAATCGATATGCGCAACGATCCTCAATCGGCATGGCTTGAATCATCACTCCGATTCGCTGTCGACGAAGCGGCACAGTGGCGGGCTGGCAGTGCGACTGTCCTTGCCAGGCTATCCGAACTACTGTTTGTTGAGGCGGTGCGCCGCTGTATCGATGCGTTGCCTGCAGACCGGAAGGGATGGCTAGCGGGCGTGCGCGATCGCTTCGTCGGGCCTGCGCTATCGATGCTTCATGCTCAGCCCGCCCACTCTTGGACCGTTGATGAACTCGCGCAAAAGGTGGGGTTATCACGCTCGGCGTTAGCGCAACGGTTCACTGACCTGTTAGGACAGCCGCCAATGCAGTACCTGGCCCGGTGGCGTCTGCAGATCGCCTCGCATGAACTCCTGGTCGGGAGCAAGTCGCTCGCCGCGCTAGCGGAGCAGGTCGGCTACGATTCGGAGCCGGCATTCAATCGGGCATTCAAGCGCGAATTCGGGATGCCGCCGGCGGCCTGGCGAAAGGGCCGTGTGAAGGCGCAAAGCGATAGCGCATTCCAAAATGCGGCGGGACCCGTTGGCGAGATGAAGTCTGTTTAGTTCTGGAAATTTCGAGCCATTGGTGTGCGTTGGCAGCCGGCGGCGCGTGAGAGAGAAGGCGATATTCGTCAATGACCGCTTCTGCCGCTGAGAGACGCTCTTAAATCGTCCCTGAGAGAGGTTCGAATGTCTCCAACGTGAAGGTCGGCGACCGCGTGTTGCCGCCGCTTTATGCGTTGACCTGGCGCGAGCGCCTAATGATTTCGGCCAAAAGGCTGATTGCGCTACCTGCCAACGTCGATCCACGTCAACTGGCCATGCTGAGCATCAATCCTCCACGGCCGTACTTCTGCTCGGGCGCTTCGTTGACGTCAAGGAAGGCGATTGGATCGTGCAAAACGCGGCCAACTCCGGCACGCAGCGTTTCTCGCCGGCGTCGGACGACAACGGCGAGGGAACGAAGCGATTGAGATGACCTGCGCTGGTGGGGTCTCTGTGCCTTCCGAAGATGAAGGCTTGCGCACGAGGATGAAGTAGCCAGAACGTCGTAGCCCTAGCCGCGCACGGTCTACAACAGAATGGGCCAAGTCGGAAAGTTCGGTCGGCACCATCAACAGATCGCACCTCTCAAGCCCCTTCTAGGCTCGAGCCCTGTAGGGGGCAACGTAGGGGCCAAAATTCCAAGAGGGATCAGAAATGGACAAAGGGTTACAGACCGAAATCTGTAACCCTTTGATTTTCCTGGTCGGGGCGAGAGGATTTGAACCTCCGACCACCTGCACCCCATGCAGGTACGCTACCAGGCTGCGCTACGCCCCGAGAGAACGCAACTATAACAGACAATCCCGCCAATTAAAACTGATCTTTTCTTGCCTCACGCTAGCGACGCAGCAACTCGAGGATGGAACTCAAATCGTTGCGCAACCGCTCGACATCGACAGCACCGGGGTTCGACGCGGCGCTCTGCGCGGCTGCCCCCTCACTGTCCTGCCGCGGCCGCCCCTCGCCTTCATCGCTGTTGACGCCACCTCGCGCGTCGAGACGATTGCGCGCGCCGTTGATCGTAAATCCCTGCTCGTAGAGCAACTCACGAATCCGGCGAATCAGCAGCACTTCGTGATGTTGATAATACCGGCGATTGCCGCGCCGCTTCACCGGACGCAACTGCGTAAATTCCTGCTCCCAATATCGGAGCACGTGAGGTTTGACGCCGCACAGATCGCTGACTTCACCGATCGTGAAGTAGCGCTTTGCGGGTATCGGAGGCAGGACGACTTTTTCGACTGTCGTTGTCATCGTCGGCTAACCATCGTATGAAGGACGCCGGGGCTCAGCAGCCCACCCTCAGCGCGGAAAAATCGCTTCGACGCTGTTTTCGACAAGCGCCTTCAACTTCTGACTGGCATGAAACGTCACGACACGCCGGGCAGCGATCGGGATCGCCTCGCCGGTTTTGGGATTGCGACCTGGCCGCTGAGGCTTGTCGCGCAATTGGAAATTGCCGAACCCTGACAACTTTACGCTATCCCCGCCTTCGAGCGCATCACGAATCACTTCGAAAAACGCCTCCACCATGTCCTTCGCCTCTCGCTTGTTGAGCCCGACATTATCGAACAGCAACTCGGCCAGCTCGGCTTTGGTCAGCGTCGGCGTTTCGGAAGAAACGCCTGCCGACAGTGTCGGAGTCTCGCGAATCATGGCGCCACGCTGCGCCGAAAGAAGGGCTTCGAAATCACTCGAGTTCATTTCGTCCATGTCTAAAAACGGCGGCCATTTCAATGCCGGCGCCATGCGCCAGCATCTATCCAAAGCTATTCGCGCTTATCCCCGCAGCCGCGCACCGTAGACTAGAGCCAAACGATCCACCAGCGTTTTGACGGCCAAATCGACCGTCTCATCCTGCAGCGTGCCGCAAGTATCTTGCAGGGTCACGCGGAAGGCAAGGCTTTTCTCGTGTGCGGCCAACCCACCGGAAGTACTTGATTTTGCACGAAATTCATCAAATAGCGCAACCCTCTGGACGAACTTGCACGCCCCCTCGCCAACCGCCATCTGCATCTCGTCGAGGAGAGCCTGCGCTTCGATCTTTTGATCCACCACAACCGCAATGTCGCGACGCACTGGCGGGAATTTCGACACTTCAACCGGTGTCGGCAATGCGCGCTCCATCAGCGCCTCGGCATCGACTTCGAATACGATCGGCGCATGCGGCAAGTCGTATTTCTGCATCCAACGCGGATGGAGCTCGCCAATCCAGCCTACTTCACGCCCGTCCAGCTCGATGCGCGCGCTGCGTCCCGGGTGCAGCGCGGGATGCTCGGCCTTCACGAAACGCGCGGCGCGCGGCGAGAACAACGCCTCGACGTCGCCCTTGACGTCGAAGAAATCGACCAGGCGAGCCGCCAAACCCCACTGTTCATCCGCCACAGCCCCATACGCGAGCGCACCGATACGTTTGGGCTGCGCGTACCCTTCGACAGCAAATTCACCCGCCGGCAACGACGAATCTCGCAGGTACACACCGCCAGCCTCGAATACGCGAATACGCTCTGCGCGGCGATTGAGGTTGTGACGCAGCACGTTGACGAGGCTGCCGATCAAGGTCGTGCGCATGACCGACATCTGGCTCGCGATCGGATTGAGAAGGCGCACCGGATTGTCATTGCCCGCGAAGTCCTGCTCCCACCCCTCGTCGACAAAACTGAAATTAACCGTCTCCATGTAGTCGCGCGCCGCGAGTGCATGGCGAATCGCGTGAATCGAACGGCGCGTCTCGTTCGTCGCACGCATTTCGTTAGCCGCCAAAGGCGGACGTGCCGGGATCTTTTCAAATCCGTAAATGCGCGCCACCTCCTCGATCAGATCCTCTTCGATCTCGATATCGAAGCGATACGACGGCGGCGTTACCACGAACGCGTCACCGTCGAATTCGAACTCGAGACCAAGCCGCGTGAAGATCTGCGCCATCTCGTCGGCCTTGACGGGCACGCCGATGATGCGCTGCGCACGCGCCACGCGCATTGTCACCGGCTTGCGCCTCGGCAGATTGACGGCCTGATCATCGACGGGGCCTGCCTTGCCGCCGCAAATTTCGAGGATCAAGCGCGTGATGCGCTCGATGTGCTCGACCGTCGTGGCGTAATCGACGCCACGCTCGAATCGATGCGCCGCATCCGTCGAGAAGTTGTACTTGCGCGCACGGCCGCGGATACTGTCGGGCCACCAAAATGCCGCCTCGAGGTACACGTTCGTCGTATCGAGCGATACCGCCGTGCTGTCGCCTCCCATGATGCCGGCAAGACTTTCGACTTGATGATCGTCCGCGATGACCCCGACCGTCTCGTCAAGCTCGATCGTGTTGCCGTTGAGCAGCTTGAGTGTTTCGCCGCGGCGTGCCCAACGCACTTCGATGCCGCCGTGGATCTTGTCGAGATCAAACACGTGAGACGGACGCCCGAGTTCGAGCATGACGTAGTTCGAGATGTCGACGAGCGCCGAAATGCTGCGTTGTCCCGAACGTTCGAGCCGCTCGACCATCCATTGCGGGGTCTTCCCACGCGCATTGACGCCTCGAATGACGCGCCCGGAAAAGCGTCCGCACAACTCAGGCGCCGCGATCTTGACCGGCAGAGTCTCGTCGAGTGTGACAGGCGCCGGCTCGATCGCAAGCGGCTTGAGCGGCGCGCCCGTGATGGCGGCCGTCTCGCGCGCAACACCGAACACCGATAGGCAATCCGCCTTGTTCGGCGTCAGCTTGATTTCGAAAATCGTGTCGTCGAGACTCAGCGTCTGGCGGATGTCCTGTCCGATCCTGGCATCCTCGGGCAGGATCAACAGGCCGCCGTGGTCTTCCGACAGTTTGAGCTCGCGCGCCGAGCAGAGCATCCCCTGGCTCTCTACGCCGCGTAACTTCGACAGCTTGATGGCGAACGGCGCCCCGCCTTCCTCGGCCGGCGGCAGTTGCGCACCGACAAGCGCCACCGGCACCTTGATGCCAGGCGCGACGTTCGGCGCACCGCAAACGATGTTCAGCGTGGCGCCGGTGCCCGCGTCGACCTGACACACGTTGAGCTTGTCGGCATCCGGATGCTTCACGACTTCGAGCACGTGCCCGACGACAATCTTCGAAGTGGGCGGCGCCGCCGGCCGCAGCGATTCGACTTCGAGTCCCGCCATCGTCAGCGCATGCGACAGTTCGTCCGTCGTCAGCTCGGGATCGACGAACGTTCGGAGCCAGGATTCAGGGAATTGCATGAGTGTCTACGTTCGAATAGGTTGGGTCCACGTCCGGCCCGCGGCATCGGTGCGCATTGCGCCACCGTCACCGGGACCTCGCTTGACTCGCCGCAAGGCCGAAGCCTTCCGCGCGCCGCTTACGCGAATTGCTGCAGAAAGCGCAGGTCGTTCTCGAAAAAGAGCCGCAGGTCCTGCACGCCGTAGCGCAGCATCGTCAGCCGCTCGAGGCCGCTGCCGAACGCGAAGCCGATGTAGCGCTCCGGGTCCAGACCCATGTTGCGGATCACGTTCGGATGGACCTGGCCGGAACCCGAAATCTCGAGCCATTTGCCGGCGTTCTTGCCCTCTTCGAACTTCATATCGATCTCGGCTGACGGCTCGGTAAACGGGAAGTACGAGGGACGAAAGCGCACGAGAATATCGTCGCGCTCAAAAAACTTTTTGAGGAAGTCCGTATAGACGCCCTT
>JAXDQB010000212.1:0-11905 GCA_034668065.1 Paraburkholderia sp. | reverse complement strand
TTCCGCGGCTTTCCGCGGCTTCCGCGGCTTTCCGCGGCTTTCCGCGGCTTTCCGCGGCCTTGCGCGGCCTTGCGCGGCCTTGCGCGGTTTTGCCCCTTGCTCCGCCCAGATCCCGTCAGCGCAAGGGCCAGACCAACGCCCGACCCACTATGTCAGTTACAAAGCAACAGCCGGGCTTGCCAAGCGAGAAAAACATAATGATAATAGTTCGCATTACCATTCGCCATCGTAAGAGTGCCCCATGATCGTCTGCGTATGCAAGGCCGTTTCCGACCGAAGAATCCGTGCGTCCATTGCCGAGGGCATCGGTACGTTCGAGGACCTTCAGTTCGAACTCGGTGTGGCAACCTGTTGCGGTAAGTGCGAAGAATCTGTGCGCGACGTCATGGCTCTCATGGCTCAAAGCGGCTTTTGCGAAGCTCGCTGCGGTGTCGAACGTCCCGACCCAGCGCGCGCCGCGATTATGACGTTTTACGACCGCAAGGCAGCCTGACGCTGCCGCGGCGCTTGCCTGTTAGTCTTTCTCTCATCGCACGCCAGTGTCATCCGCAGTGAGCAACCCGCTGGTTTTTCTCGAGGAGCTTGAGAGATGGGATGGGCACATCGGTATTCGAACGATGCTCGGCAACCCCGTCTCATATTCCGATCCAGAGCGGCGGTTTTTTGTGTGTCTTTAGGGCGGCAACAGATTCGGGACGCGCTGACATGCAATCCACGCTCAACGCTGCATCAGCCGCCGCGCGAGCCACGCCTTCGGGCATGACTACACGAATCGTCGCGACTATCTCTGTGGTCGGCCTCGTCCATATCGCGCTGATTGCCACGATCACGCAGACGCCGCACATTCCGCTCCACTCGGCAATCGAATCCCGAGTCATTACGGCTCAGCTGCTGAAACCTGAACCGGCGCCCGTTCCGGCCGCCGCCGCACCGGCCGCCTCGCCTTCGGCAACTCATCCCGCGCCGGCCGCGCACTCCACCGCCCCGAAAAAAGCGAAGTCGCACGTTCCACCTCCGCCTGCTTTGGCCACGCCCATGCCTCTTCCTGCGCCGGCACTTTCCCCCACTCCCGCACAGGCCAGCCCAGCTACCGCCGCGCCAAATACCGGGTCGGCGCATGACCCTGTGGAAGAGACAATACCCAAGGAAAGCCGACAGAGCCGCCAACAAGTGCCGGCCAATTCATCCGCCGACGGCCGGGAAACGCTTGCAATCGCGGCCCCCAGGAGCGCGTCGAAAATCGACTGCCGCATCGTGAAGCCCGACTATCCCGCCCTCTCCCGCCGCCGCGGAGAGACTGGAACCGCCGACGTACGGTTCGTCGTCGGGCCGACGGGGATCATCAAGCGTGTCGAGCTGGCAAAAAGCAGCGGCTTCACCCGCTTGGACGAAGCCGCGCTCGCCGCCATGCGTGCGAGTTCATGCCAGCCATATGTGGAAAACGGCACGCCGACGCCTGCCGTCTACACGCAGCCGTTCGGGTTTGCACTCGACGAGTGACGCTTCGAGGCTACAAAAGAAAAATGTCATTCAAACGCGTTCAGCCCGATGAAAGGGCAGCAGTTTGGCCCATTTAATAAAAGGCCCCCATCGAGCCGACAGAGGCCTTTTATATGCGCACGCGGCGCCTTCGGGCGACGGGCTCGCTCGCCATCGGGGGTAGCGCGAGCACCGCATGCGACAGCCGTGTTCGCCACGGACAGCGCAACCACCCTATCGGGCTTGCTATCAGAGCAGCCGCCAAGTTTCGCAACGGGAGCCCCGGTACGAGTGAGTTTTCAATATAGGTCCGCACGCTTAACCGTTCAAGCCGGGAACCATAGAAACTACCGATCGCGGGTGCCGCATGAATAACAAAACCAATGTGAGAATGCGGCCAGGCGACGAACCCGCGCGCATTCGCCTGCCGCATCATGGGGCAATAGGCATTCCTTGAGCTGCCCGCACCTGATCGCGCGTTGGACACTCCAGCGGAGTGAGCTTGTCTCGATCGAGCACTTCCACGAGATAGTCGACGAATGCCCGTACGGCCGGCGCCATGCCTTGGCGAGAAATGAATACGGCAAAGAGCTGCGGAGCCGGTAATGTCCAACCCGGCATCACAGGCGACAGCTGTCCCGTCCGCATTGCGGCGCCATACATCATTTCGGGCAACGCGGCGATACCCACACCGGCGAGCACCGCTTCACGAATGGTCGACAGATCCGCCGTCACGACGCGCGGTTCGTGTTCATGGAGAAAGCGCGTGCCGTTGGGTGAGATCAGGTGGAAAACGTGCCGGCCGTCGGCGCTCGGCGCATCGAGCGTCTCGAACCTTGCGAGGTCTCCCGGCAGGAGCGGCGGCGCGTGCTGACTCAAGAGAGAGGGGGAACCTACCAACATCTGTTCGGTGCGCCACAACGGCCTGACAACGATATTGGCGCTGTCGGGCGGCTCCGAACGCACCCTCAAAGCAACGTCAACCGAGTCCTCATAAAGGTCGATGACGCGATTCGTCACACGAACCGTGACGCGCACTTCCGGAAAACGAAGCAAAAACTCCGGGAGGACTTCCGTCATCAGCGTCTGCGATACCGTGACCGGCACACTGACACGCACGTTGCCGCGCGGCGACGAACGCAATTCTTGCACTGCGTTCATTGCCGATTGCGCTTCGAGAAGCATCGCCTGGCAATGCCGGTAAAACAGCTGCCCTGCCTCAGTCAGTGCAAGCTTGCGTGTAGAGCGCTGCAGCAAGCGGACGCCGAGCGAGGCCTCAAGCTCGGCAACCCGCCGCGACAGGCGTGACTTCGAGATGCCGAGCAAACGTTCGGCCGCAGAGAACCCGCCATGTTCGACGACCTGTGCGAAGTACATCAGGTCGTTCAAGTTGTGAGAATCGAGTTGCATGTCAGCGTTCCATCAATGAGACGATCCGTTGCCTTGAGCGCGGCTGGAAGCGGATGGACTGGTCCATATAATAGGCTTATCAACGTCGCATTGATCCGAGTGCGATCCCCGACCCCACATCCAGTCATGACGATCACCCGCAGCATCCAGTACACGCTCCCCGCCACTCGCACGACAGAAGGCGGCGGTTTCGTCGTCAATCGGCCTTTTCCAACGCGCATGTTAATGGACTTCGATCCATTCCTTCTGTTGGATGAAATGGGGCCGGTCGATTATGCCCCCGGCGAGGCGAAAGGCGCCCCGGATCACCCGCATCGCGGCTTTGAGACGGTAACGTACATGCTTGGAGGGTGCTTTAGCCACAAGGATTCGGCGGGCCATTCGGGCGTGCTGCGCCCGGGCGATGTCCAATGGATGACCGCGGGCGCCGGTGTCGTTCATAGCGAAATTCCCGATCCGGCGTTCGCCCGTCAAGGAGGCCGCGTGCACGGGCTTCAGTTGTGGGTGAACCTGCCGCGGCGCGACAAGATGATTGCGCCGCGCTACCAGGAGATACCCTCCGCGAAAATACCGATCGCAATGACAAGCGATGGAAACGTCCACGTCAAGGTCATTGCGGGAGAAGCACTTGGCGTGAAAGCCGGAATCGAAACGCGCACGCCGATTCTCTACCAGCATTTCACGTTGCGACCAGGCGCTTCGATCGTGCACCCTGTACCGCGCGAATTTCGCGTGTTCGCCTACTCCCTGTCCGGCACGGGCCTTTTTGGAGAGCACCTGCAACAGGTACCTGCGCAGCGGATGGTCGCCTTCGCCAATGATGGCGACGCCGTGGCGCTGGCAGCCGGCAATGAGCCGCTCGACGTGTTACTGATTGGCGGCGAGCCGCTTAACGAGCCAGTCGTCAGACACGGCCCGTTCGTCATGAACACCGAGAACGAAATCCGCGAAGCGATACTCGACTACCAAGCCGGAAGGATGGGCGCCATCGCGCACTGAAGCTTCGCGCGCTGAGCGCCCGTCGTTGCCGCCGCGGGCGCAGCGACGGCGCCTGCGAATTGCGTCACAATGATTGCTTGTGCCGCGAACCGCTCTGACGCACTGCCTCAGCGGCTCGAAGGCGTCATGCCGCCAAGGCGGCCCCTCCCCCGACTCAGGAGCCCACGCATGAGCGAACGCATCGTCAATGCAACAATCGGCGCCACCAATTACCAAGTAGATTTCGACGACGGCACGCATCTCTGGCATGCCGACGAACCGGTATCGCTAGGGGGGAGCGACCGCGCGCCCACCCCCGTGTCGCTGCTCTTGTCCGGTCTCGGTGCCTGCACGTCGATTACCCTGAAAATGTACGCGCAGCGAAAAGGCTGGCCGCTTGAAGATGTTCACGTCACGCTCTCGCTCGAAACCGGTGACGAAGGCTCGACAATCAACCGCACAATCGTCTTGAACGGCGCATTGTCCGACGAGCAGCGCGAACGGCTATTACAGATAGCGAACGCGTGCCCCGTTCACAAAATTTTGACGCGTCCGATCAGCATCCAAAGCGGGCTCGCCGCCGTTGCTCCAGCGGCGGCGAAATCGGCCTGAACACTGCGCCCGAAGAGGAAAATACCATTGCATTTCGAACACCTGGTTCACATCAACGATCCACTCAATCCGCTCGCCGAGGCATTGTCGCGGGAACAATTGTGGGAAGGACTCGTGCTGCGCGCCGAGCAGCCGCAATTGTTCGTGCTCGGGCTCGACAACTGCACGATTCTTTCGCGAACGGACTGCATGCTCGAGCGCGAACTGCATTACGGTCACGCCACCGTGCGCGACCGCGTCACGTTCGTCCCGAACGAGAGCGTGCGCTACGACATACTTGCGACGCAAGCGCACGTTGGCGGTTCGCTCACGATGACCATCGAGCAACCCGACGACGCACAGCTCTTTCTGCGCTTTCGATACGAGACGACGCTTCCCGTCCCGGACACGGAAGATGCAAGGCAGACGAGCGAGATCGTGAAGTCGGCATATCGCGAGACCGACATCGATACGGTGCGGCTGATTCGTCATTACGCCCGAAACCCGCAAAAGCCCGGAGCGCTCCACTAGTACGGTTTGCGCGAGCATCGACTCATACCGACCGACGGCGTTTTTTGTGGTCGCGCAACTGAAGGGGACTGCCGGGATGACTGATGGGCGGAATACACGGAGGCGGGAGCGCTACTGAAGAAGGTAAGCGCTTCAACGTCAGAAACCTATCGGCAGCTTATCTCAATGAAAATGTTTATTACGATCGCTAATGCTTCTCATTTATAATTCGTTCGTCGAGTCCAACCGCCAATGTGAGTTTGCGTGAATGACCCTATGACTGAGTTCACCGACCTGCCCCCCCTGCCCTTGCGATCCGGTGCAAGAGATGTGTTGCCCGAGCGCCGCACGGGGACACCGAACATCGTGCCAACGTTACTTGCCGAGGGCGGCAGTTCAGCACCTCTCGCACAGCGGGTCTTTCGCAGCGACTCGCTCCTCCAAGGAAGCAGTCACGTGCTCATAGCGCACAACGGCGAAACATATCAGTTGAGGGCAACGCGTCTGGGCAAGTTGATCCTGACCAAGTAGCAACCGAGTATTGTGGGGACCACCTCTAACAGAGGTGTTGGGCAGTAGCCAGCCGCGACGGCGTAACATGCAAGACCGGATTGCTTCGTGCAAGCATTCGGCCACCGTCAAAGCCAGCCATGCCGCTTTTTCCCTCGAGCCGCCCTTCTGGCTGAAACCGCTTCGCCTACTGGCGGTCCTTCCTCACTGGCTAGCGCCATTAGCGCCACTAGCGCCCTTCCACAGGCGCATAGCGTCTGCATCGCAGGTTAGTTGCAAACAGGCATCAGCGCTGCGTTCCAGCCTCATGCGAGCCCTCCCGGTCATCCATTGCCGACGATCGAGTCGCCGACATTCGCACCGAACACGCGCTCGCGCAGTACCGCGAGCTGGTCGCGCGCCTGGGCGGCCTTCTCGAATTCGAGGTTCTTGGCGTAGTCCATCATCTGCTTCTCGATCCGCTTGATTTCCTTTGCGAGCTGCTTTTCCGACATGTCCTCGAACTTCGCGCGCTGCTGTAGTTCCTTGAGCTCGGCGCGTGCCTCGTCCGCGTTGTACACGCCATCAATGATGTCCTTGATCCGCTTCACGACGCCGCGCGGCGTAATGCCCATCCGCTCGTTATGGGCCGTCTGCTTCGTCCTGCGCCGCTCTGTCTCGTCGATCGCACGACGCATCGAATCGGTGATCCGGTCCCCGTAAAGAATCGCGCGGCCGTTGACGTTGCGCGCGGCACGCCCGATCGTCTGGATCAGCGAGCGCTCAGCTCTCAGGAAGCCCTCCTTGTCCGCATCGAGGATCGCGACAAGCGACACCTCGGGAATGTCGAGCCCTTCGCGCAGCAGGTTGATGCCGACCAGCACGTCGAAGGTGCCAAGACGCAAGTCGCGGATGATCTCCACCCGTTCGACGGTGTCGATATCGCTGTGCAAATAGCGCACCTTGACGCCGTGGTCCGCAAGGAACTCGGTCAACTGCTCAGCCATGCGCTTAGTCAACACCGTGACGAGCACCCGCTCGCCCGCCGCAACGCGGACATTGATCTCGGACAGCACGTCGTCGACCTGCGAGCGGGCGGGACGCACCTCGACCTCGGGGTCCACGAGCCCCGTCGGCCGCACCAGTTGTTCGACAGTCTGTCCCGTAGTCCTCAGCTCGTAGTCGGCAGGCGTGGCCGAAACGAAGACGGCCTGGCGCATCTTCCGCTCGAACTCGGGAAACTTGAGTGGCCGGTTGTCGAGCGCCGACGGGAGGCGAAAACCGTAATCAACCAGATTCTGCTTGCGCGCGCGATCGCCGTTGTACATGCCGTTCAGCTGGCCGATCAGCACGTGCGACTCATCGAGAAACATCAGCGCGTCGGGCGGAAGGTAGTCGACGAGCGTGGGAGGCGGCTCGCCGGGTGCCGCGCCTGAAAAATGCCTCGAGTAGTTCTCAATGCCCTTGCAAAAGCCGAGTTCGTTCAGCATTTCGAGATCAAAACGCGTGCGCTGCTCGATGCGCTGTGCTTCGACAAGCTTGCCCTCTCGGTGAAAAAACTCGAGCCGTTCGCGCAACTCGTCCTTAATCGTCTCGACCGCCCGCATGACGGTTTCGCGCGGAGTCACGTAGTGCGACGATGGATAGACCGTGAAGCGAGGGATCTTCTGACGCACCCGTCCCGTAAGCGGATCGAACAGTTGCAGCGAATCGACTTCGTCATCGAAGAGCTCGATGCGCAGCGCCATTTCGGCGTGCTCCGCGGGAAACACGTCGATGGTATCGCCGCGCACGCGAAAAGCGCCCCGCTGAAAATCGGCCTCGTTGCGCGAATACTGCATGGCGATCAGCCGCGCGATCACTTCGCGCTGACCCATCCTGTCCCCCGTGCGCAGCGTGAGGATCATCTGGTGGTATTCGCTCGGATTGCCAATACCGTAAATCGCGGAGACGGTCGCGACGATTATGACGTCGCGCCGCTCCATCAGGCTCTTCGTCGCGGACAGCCGCATCTGCTCGATGTGCTCGTTGATGGACGAGTCCTTTTCGATGAAAAGGTCGCGTTGCGGCACATAGGCTTCCGGCTGGTAGTAGTCGTAGTACGAGACGAAATACTCAACCGCATTGCGCGGAAAGAATTCGCGAAATTCGGAATAAAGCTGCGCGGCGAGCGTCTTGTTCGGCGCGAACACGATTGCCGGACGCCCGAGCCGGGCAATCGTGTTGGCCATCGTAAATGTCTTGCCCGAGCCCGTCACGCCGAGCAGCGTCTGAAACGATAGGCCGTCTTCGACGCCTTCCGCGAGGGCTCCGATCGCCGAAGGCTGATCCCCGGCCGGCGGATAGGGTTGGTAAAGATGAAAGGGTGAGCCCTCGAATTCAACGAACTTCGATTCGTCGAGGGCATCGGGCGCGTGGGGCGAATGTTCGGACATGAGGGAGGGCATCCTTCGCCGACGAAAAACGCTATTTTAGCGTTTCGCGCCCTCCCGGGCAGACTCGCCCGTAGCACTTCTTGCTCCCGCCTTCCCAGGCCGGTGGGACGACATGCGCGCGGAATGCGGGCGGAATCCGAACCGCACGCTCCCGAAGCCGCCCCCAGCGTGATCGGCAAGTCGCTCTTTCGGTTTACCGAAGGGGCGCGATGCTGCAATACAACGAACTGCAACGAACGAGCGAGTTCGGTCTTGGATTCGTTACAATTATGCTCGCTGCGCTGGCCGCCACCGCTCGCTGAAAACGTCATGAACCACCCGGCCGCCAACGCCAAGGTGTCCCGTTTCCTTACTACGCCGATACATACCATGTCCCTTTTTTCCGCAGTCGAACTCGCTCCGCGCGATCCGATCCTTGGCCTCAATGAAGCGTTCGGCGCCGATTCCCGCCCGACCAAAGTCAATCTCGGCGTCGGCGTCTATTTCAACGAGGAAGGCAAGATCCCGCTGCTGCGCGCCGTGCATGAAGCGGAACAGGCACGCGTCGAGGCAGCGCTACCGCGCGGATATTTGCCCATCGAAGGGATCGCAGCCTACAATGCGGCGGCGCAAAAAATGCTGCTGGGCGAAGGTTCGCCGCTCCTTGGCGCGGGCCGCGTGGTGACTGCGGAGGCGCTTGGGGGCACCGGCGCACTCAAGATCGGCGCCGATTTTCTGAAGCGCCTGAATCCGGCTGCGAAGGTGGCGATCAGCGATCCGAGCTGGGAAAATCATCGGGCGCTCTTCGAGGCTGCGGGCTTTGAAGTGGTCTCGTATCCCTATTACGACGCCGCGACGCACGGCGTCAATTTCAGCGCCATGCTCGATGCGCTTAACAGCTACGCTGCCGGCACGATCGTCGTGCTGCACGCCTGCTGCCACAACCCGACCGGCGTCGACCTGAGCGAAGCGCAATGGAAGCAGATCGTCGAAGTGGTGAAGACGCGCGGGCTCGTCCCGTTTCTCGACATCGCCTACCAGGGCTTTGGTGACGGCATCGATGCCGACGCATTCGCCGTCCGCCTTTTCGCAGCCGCCGAGGTGAATGCGTTCGTCTCGTCGTCGTTCTCAAAGTCGTTCTCGCTTTACGGTGAGCGCGTCGGGGCTCTGTCGATAATCACCGGCAGCAAGGAAGAGGCGGCGCGCGTGCTCTCGCAATTGAAGCGGGTGATCCGCACGAACTACTCGAATCCGCCGACGCACGGCGGCTCGATCGTGGCCGCCGTCCTCACCACGCCGGCTTTGCGCGCGGCCTGGGAAGAGGAACTCGGGGAAATGCGCGACCGGATCCGCGCCTTGCGCAACGGTTTGGTGGAGCGCCTCAAGGCCGCCGGCGTCGATCGCGACTTCAGCTTCGTCAACGCGCAGCGCGGCATGTTCTCGTACTCTGGCTTGACTGCGGCCCAGGTGGATCGCCTACGCGACGAATTCGGCATCTATGCCGTGAGCACCGGCCGCATCTGCGTCGCTGCGCTCAACACGCGCAACCTCGACGCCGTCGCGAGCGCAATCGCGCAAGTGATCAAATAACGTGGCGTAAAGGGGCAGCGGCGTGCTTTCCGTGTAGGCCGCTGCGCTTGCCTTAGCGCACGCGTGTGAGTAGTGAAACGGCACCCCCGGGGTGCCGTTTTGCTTTTAGCGTTCGCGCAACCGTATTCGCCTTAGTCGTGCCCGCAGCCGCGCGCCCGTGCCCCCTGCTAGGCCCACGCGGAAACCGATCGGAACTCAGCGCAAATCGCGGTGGATATCGTGCGTCACAAAGCCCGCGTCGTTATCGGGCATTTCGAGCCACCCTGGTTGAGCAAGGCTGCTGCGAATGTCCTGCAGCCCGCTCTTCCAATGAAAATGCATGGTCGACAGTCCGAACTGATAGTCCTTGTAATTGCCTTCGAACTCCTTATCGCGATAGATGAGCTGGAAAACGTTGTAACGCCGCGAAGTCGACAGCTCCTGCGCCAGCTTGCACCAGGGATCGTCGCGATGCTCCGGCGCGACGCGGGTCAGCACCTCACGCAACACGTGCCGGAAGCGCTGCGAGTGCTGGAGCATATCCGTGACGAGCCGCGTCCGGCTCGAATACTGGATGTCCTTGATCCGGCCTTGCACATCGGTAATGTTGTTGGGCAGGGGGCCGCGCGCGCTCCACAAATCGACCTGAAACGCGAGCGTGTCGCAGCGAGGGGTGGCCTGGATAATTTCGGAAAGCGGCGTATTCGACATCAGCCCGCCGTCCCAGTAGTATTCGCCGTCGATCTCGGTTGCGGGGAAGCCCGGCGCAAGCGAGGCCGACGCCATGAAGTGTTCCGGTCGAAGCGTCGTGCGCGTGTTGTCGAAGTAGGCGAAGTTGCCTGTTCGGACGTTGACGGCCGCGACCGAGACGCGCACCTCGCCGGAATTGATTCGTTCGAAGTCGCAAATGCGCTCGAGCGTCGCCTTCAGCGGAGATGTGTCGTACCAACTCGCCGTTTTGGGCGTGCCGACCGCGAACGGCAGCGGAGGCGGCACACGTGGCACGAAAAACCCACTCTGACCTTCGACGACTGCGCTAACCGCCTGCATGGCCGTAAACGCCGTACGTACGGTGTCGCTCGAATTGAAGAACGCATTTTCGATGGCAGGCGGCAACGGCAAACCGTAAGCCGGCTGACAAATCGACTCCCAAAACTTGCGCAACTTCGCCACACGTTCTTGCGGCGGATTACCGGCAATGATGGCCGAGTTCAGAGCGCCGATTGAAATGCCCGCAATCCAGTCGGGGCAGATACCCGCTTCGTGCAATCCTTCGTAGACGCCGGCCTGATAGGCGCCCAGGGCGCCGCCACCTTGCAGCACCAGGGCGATTGTTTCATACGGTGGTAAAGCAATTCGTGGCGGGACGACCGCCCCCCGGTGCTGCCGTAGAGGCCGTACGGTTTCTGGCGCCGACGACGCCTCGGCGTGGAACGGGGCTCCAGGCGGCGCTCCATTACGCTCTGCCATCGCAGGCTCCCCTTATTGCATAAACCACCCGTGGCTGACCACGATCGACTGTCCTGTCAAAGCCGCGCTCGGGAACGTGGAAAGGAAGAGGACAGTCTGCGCAACGTCCTCTACCGTGGTAAATACGCCGTCCACCGTCTGGCCGAGCATGACGCGCTTGATGATCTCTTCTTCGGGGACCCCGAGTGCTTTGGCTTGTTCCGGAATCTGCTTGTCGACAAGCGGCGTGCGCACGAAGCCGGGGCAGACCACGTGCGAGCGCACGTTGTGCGTGCCGCCCTCCTTTGCCAGCACGCGCGCAAGGCCGAGCAAAGCATGCTTGGCCGCCACGTATGCCGATTTTAGCGGCGAGGCTTCGTGTGAATGCACGGAGCCCATGTAAATCACCACACCGCCGCGACTGTCGCGGTACATATGCTTTAGAGCCGCCTTAGTCGTCAGAAAAGCCCCATCCACGTGAATGGCCTGCATCTTCTTCCAATCGGAGAACGAATAGTTCTCAATCGGATTGACGATCTGAATTCCGGCATTCGAAACAAGGATATCGACCGAGCCGAACCGCTCGGCTACCAGGTCAATTCCGATATTGACGGCTTCCTCGTCGGTGACATCCATTGCAACGCCTAGCGCCTTGCCGCCCGCTTTGACGATCTCATCGGCCACCGCCTGCGCGCCGGCAAGATTCAAGTCGGCAATCGCGACGGCCGCACCCTGCCGCGCAAGCGTCAGCGCGATTTCCTTGCCAATGCCGCTGGCCGCGCCTGTTACGACCGCAGTCTTACCGCTCAAACTGGTATTCAACGAGGACATTCAGTATCTCCATTGAGTCGTGCACAATGACACCATGGCGCGTAATACCCGGCAACCTCTCCTGACGTCATATAACTTTCGGCATACTCCCGTGCCACGGTGGCCTTCGCTATTGTGCACGAACGGCTTGGGTTGCGGCAGATCCGCTGCGAACAGGTTCGCTCGTCCGTTCGCGTACAATACGC
>JAXDQB010000211.1:0-5273 GCA_034668065.1 Paraburkholderia sp. | reverse complement strand
TGTTAAAGATCGCACCGCTTAACCGGCTACGCCATCCTACCGCGCCACCGTCTTGCGTTCGCTGCATCAGCAGCAGAGAAACGAGATTATGCAGACCGTTTCGCACTTCGTCAACTGTTTTTTTTGCTTCTTTCAAAAAACCGGCTGACTACCACGACTACTGCTACGGGAACTGCTTCTTACGCCTCTCCCCCTCAAAGGAGGAAGCGAATAGTAGGCGAACCCACGGCATGTGACAAGCCCGTGACGAACTTTTTTTTCACTCGCCATGATGCGCGGCTCGCAGCAGGCCCGGCGCAACGGCGTCGCCCATGGCCGCATAGCCGGCGTCACTTGGGTGAATGTGGTCTCCACTATCGTAATCGGGGCGCAGGCGGCCGGCTTTGACAGGATCGCGCAGCGCAGCGTCAAAATCGATTACGCCGTCGAACGAACCGCTCGTTCGAATCCAGGTGTTCACGGCCAGGCGGATAGCTTCCCGCGCAGGCGGAAGCGAGGCCGGCGTCAATGTCGCACCGAGAATGCGAACGCCGCGCCGATGCGCCGCGTCGATCAAGCGGCGATAACCGCCGATGAGATCGGCCGCAGTCACAATCTTATGCGGCGCGTCGCAATCGAGCCCCTTGCGCGGCGGCATCGCCCCGAAATTGATGTCGTTTATGCCGATCAGGACAACCACGGCCTTTACGCCGGGATGTCCGAGCGCGTCGCGCTCGAAGCGTCGTTCAAGCGCCTCGCCGTAGCATGCGGAGTCGCTCAGGAGACGGTTTCCGCTGATGCCGAAATTGAGCACCGCTGTGGAATGGTCTCCCCCGTCTGCGAGCCGTCGCGCCAGCGCATCCGGCCAACGGCGGTTCCTGCCGAGGCTCGAGTGGAGCCCATCGGTGATTGAATCGCCAATCGCGGCAATCGCGGCGGCCGGCAGTGCCTCCCGCACGCTGATTCCGGTCACCCATGCGGATTGAGTGAATCTCGTCGTGTAGGTGTTCGGCATGGCATCGCCCGCGTGGTCGCCCGGAAGCGACACGTAGTTCACCTCGTTCGCTACACGGTGCCATGCCGTCATGACTTGCTGCGGCCCCGCGTAGGCGCTGATCGCGTAAGGCATCCCGGCGCGCAGATCGATCTCGGCCTCGTCGCTGTCAGCCTCTTCACCGGGTTGCAGGACGATCGACGGGCGTCCGGCAAACGTCAACTGAGTCGACGTTTGGGCAATCACCGCCGCGCCGCCCGCGGAACGCGCCAGTCTGACGTCGGCAAGCGCGAGCGGCGTTCGCCCATAGGCGTTGCTAATGTGCACCCGCACGGCATGGCCGGACAACGTCGGGTAGACGATCTCCCTGACCGTGCGAGCGGAAACAATCGGCGCATGGTAAAGCGGCGGGGGATTACGCAAATCGGGAATTGGCTGGAGCGCCGTTCCCCATGCGGCAACCCACCGCGAGCCCGGCGCAACTTCGGGCGCAACCAAAGACGACGGAACTGCGGCAAGAAGGGAGACCGGCAGCAGGCCGGCGAGAAAGACGCTCAAGGCGAGGGAATAGCGGTAACTCATATGAATAGCGGTCGTAGCAACAGCGTCGAATTGTGCCCGACAAGCCGGTACTCGGACGGAAACCATGCGCTGAGATCGCTACAGTCGTTATTTCGTTTGCCGGGAACCGATATCTGTGTTTACAGAATTCTGAAAATTCGGCTGGGCGCAAATCGCCCTTCCAACCACGTCCTTGGCGTTTGGGGCTAAACCATTTCCGCAGATTGCCGATAAGCAATCCTCAACGTGGGAGAGAAATTTGAAACTGCTCGCCAGCCTTCTCATCATGACCACCCTAGCCGGATGCGCCCAGTTGCAAGCCATGAGCGCCGACGCCGGAAACCGGGAGGGTGCAAAGACACAAGCGACGTCCAGCAAAATCGTGGACCTGATCATTCCAGCCGACGCGCTCGGCGCGCGCGATCCCCAGTTGACCGAAATGCTTGGGAAGGTGGGTGCCGTCGCCGCGAAACAGCCTGAACCGACCACCGTCGTCATCGCCGCCCTCGCCCAGGATTTCGCCTACCTCGACCAAGCCGTGCTGCGCGGCATTCCGCCCCAGCATAATGCGGCCGTCCGTATCGACAACCTGACGACCGGCAGTTGCCAACCTTACAGCGTTCAGGTCAGGCCGACCGAATGACCGGAGACGTTTGATGTTTCGATTCGCAATCGCCCTTGCTCTGCTATCCGTTGCCCCTGGCGCGATTGCAGCACCGCTTGATGTACAACCTCCGGCCCCCGGCTCATCGAGCACGCCCACTGCGAAATCTGCTGCGGCCGCCGAACCGGACAAGTTGCTGCCCCCGCTACCGCCACTTGCGTCGCTGCCACCGTCTGCGGCGCAGGAAGTGGAAGACGACGCAGCGGCACCTCGAGGCGCCCGTCGCACTAAAAGGCCGGCGCACCCGCGCACGCGCACCAACAAAGCTCTCGATACGCCCATCCGGATGGTTGTCAGCGAACAATCACGTGCGTATCTCGCATCTGTCTCGATCAAGCTCGACGCCGTGCTGCAAGGCGATCATCAGGACGCTCACGCCGCATTGGATGCGGCCCCCGTTACGATGTCGCGTTAGCCGTCATCGCGAAATACAATTGGACTGCTATGAAACCGGCACCGCCTGCCACACCCGTTCGATGCGTGTCCTCGGCCACTCGTATTCTTCTCGCCCTCGCGTGCATCACTGCGTTCTGCTCGCCGGCATACGCCGACAGCGACTGCTTCGCCCAGGCTGGCGCTTACCAAGGCGTCAATCCAATGATCCTGCGTGCCATCGCGTGGTTCGAATCGAAAGGGGACCCCGATGCGGTCCATCGGAATGCCGACGGCAGCATCGATGTCGGGCAGACGCAGATCAACTCCGTACACTTTGGTGAATTGCGCCGCAACGGCGTTCCTCCGGGCGCGCTTAAAGACGCCTGCGTCAATACCTATGTTGCAGCATGGATGCTTAAGCAGAAGATGCTTCGCTACGGCAATACGTGGCGGGCAGTCGGCGCATTCCACTCCGAAACGCCTCGATTGCGCGATGAGTACGCGCGCAGCATTCACGCGGTGCTCGTTTCCTGGGGCGTCTCGGAGTAACGCGCCGCAAACCGCCCGCCGGCGCCATCCCCGCAGGCCCCCTGCCGGCCTCGCAGCAATACGCAGCAATACGCAGCATACGAGCTACAGCACACGAGCGCGCCGCGCCAAACGTCATTGCCAAAAAAAATTAACCGACCGCCCGGTTGATTTATACTGCAAACACGTAGCCTTCCGCACGATTTCGCACGAGAGCGCGCTCATGTACACGCAATCCCTCGACGTCCCCGGCAATGTCGCTCCCCCGGCCGACGCTTCAACCGATTCCGCCGAAGCGGTGCGCTTTGACGCCGCCATTGCCTCTGACGGCAAGATCGAACCGCAGGACTGGATGCCGCAAGCCTATCGAAAAACACTTGTGCGACAGATTTCGCAACACGCGCACTCCGAAATTGTCGGCATGCTGCCCGAGGGCAACTGGATTACGCGCGCGCCAAGCCTGAAACGCAAAGCCATCCTGCTTGCCAAGGTACAGGATGAAGGCGGCCACGGCCTTTATCTGTATGGCGCAGCCGAAACGCTCGGCGTGTCGCGCGACGCGCTCATCGATGCCTTGCACAGCGGCCGTGCCAAGTATTCGAGCATCTTCAACTATCCGACGCCCACGTGGGCGGACGTCGGCGTGATTGGCTGGCTCGTCGACGGCGCCGCGATCATGAACCAAATTCCGCTTTGCCGATGCACGTATGGTCCGTATGCGCGCGCCATGATTCGGATCTGCAAGGAGGAGTCTTTTCATCAGCGTCAAGGTTTCGATGCGCTCCTCACGATGATGAGAGGCACGTTAGCGCAGCGTGACATGGTGCAACAGGCGGTCAACCGGTGGTGGTGGCCTGTGCTCATGATGTTCGGCCCGAGCGACCAAGACTCGGTTCATGGCAATCAGTCGGCAACGTGGGGCATCAAACGAATTTCTAACGACGACTTGCGGCAGAAATTTGTCGACGCGGCTGTTGAGCAGGCGAAAGTCCTTGGCGTGACGCTGCCCGACCCCGATCTGAAATGGAACGAAGCGCGCGGCCATTTCGACCATGGCGAGATCGATTGGAGCGAGTTCTGGCGCGTCGTCAATGGCGACGGCCCCTGTAACAAGGAACGCCTTGCTACGCGTGTGAAGGCGCACGAGGACGGCGCATGGGTCCGTGAAGCCGCCCTCGCCTACAGCGAAAAGCAACGCCGGCGCGCGCAACAGGCGGCGTGACGCCGCACGGCACTCGTGCTCAGCCCCAAGCATTTGAGGAGATTCCGATGAACAAAGAATGGCCCATCTGGGAAGTGTTCGTGCGCAGCAAGCAAGGGCTCGACCACAAGCATTGTGGCAGTTTGCATGCCACTGACGCATCGATGGCGCTGCGAATGGCGCGCGACGTCTACACCCGGCGCCAGGAGGGCGTAAGTATCTGGGTCGTGCCGGCAACGGCCATCACCGCATCCGATCCGCATGAAAAGGCAGATTTGTTCGAGCCGGCCGGCGACAAAATCTACCGCCACCCCACGTTCTATACGCTGCCCGACGAAGTCAACCACATGTAAGCCGATCATGACGACCACGCCCGAACACCTTTCCTACGTACTGCGTCTTGCGGACAACGCGTTGATTCTCGGCCAGCGCAACGCCGAGTGGTGCGGTCACGGGCCGGTCCTCGAAGAGGATATTGCGCTGGCCAACATGAGCCTCGACCTGATCGGGCAGGCGCGCCTGCTCTATTCGCATGCGGCTGCGATCGAGGCCCAGCTTACCGGTGCGGAGAAGACGGAGGATGACTATGCGTACTTGCGCACCGAACGCGAATTCGCGAACTACACGATCGTCGAGTTGCCGCATGTCGGCCCGTTTTGCGCCACCGCGCTCGCGAATCGCGACTACGCCGTCACCATCGTGCGCAACTTCCTTTACGCGGCGCTGATGGCGCATCTTTGGACAGCGCTCGAAGCCTCGAACGACGCGCAGCTGGCGGCGATCGCTTCGAAATCCATCAAGGAGACGCGCTACCACTTGCATCACGCGCGCGACTGGCTTGTACGCCTGGGCGACGGCACAGACGAATCGCATCGGCGCGCGCAAGCGGCGCTCGACTACCTGCGGCCCTACACGCGCGAGTTCTTCGCACCCGATGCGGTGGAAGACGCCGTTGCGGCGGCGGGGGGCGG
>JAXDQB010000210.1:0-3528 GCA_034668065.1 Paraburkholderia sp. | reverse complement strand
GCCTTGTCTATCCACTTGCGCCTCCAATGGGGTGGTGGGTAGCTGGAAGGGTAGCTATAGAAAACGCGGACTGGATATATACTTAGTAATCTATTTTGAATCTAAACAAAAAAATAAATTACATCAGCACGATGTCATACTGCTCCTGACTCAGATTCGATTCGACCTGCAGCGACACCGGCTTGCCGATGAAATCGATCAGCATCGCAAGGTTTTGCGATTCCTCGTCGAGAAGGAGATCGATTACCTCCTGTGACGCCACCACGCGGAACTCGCGTGGATTGAACTGCCGGGACTCGCGCATGATCTCCCGCAGCACGTCGTAGCATATGGTGCGGGCCGTCTTCACTTGCCCTTTGCCCTGACAGACGTGGCAAGGCTCGCACAAGACGTGCGCGAGCGATTCGCGCGTGCGCTTGCGCGTCATCTCCACCAGGCCCAACTGCGAGAACCCGTTGACGGTCGCGCGAGTGCGATCGCGCTCAAGCGCCTTCTTGAGCTCCGCAAGCACGGCATCCCGGTGCTCGGCATTATCCATGTCGATAAAATCGATGATGATGATGCCGCCAAGATTGCGCAGCCGCAGCTGCCGCGCGATCGTATGCGCGGCCTCGAGGTTCGTCTTGAATATCGTGTCGTCGAAGTTGCGCGCACCGACGTAGCCACCCGTGTTGACATCGATCGTCGTCATCGCCTCGGTCTGATCGATCATCAGGTAGCCGCCCGACTTCAAATCCACGCGGCGCGAGAGCGCGCGCTGAATCTCCGTCTCGATGCTGTAGAGATCGAAGAGAGGCCGCTCGCCCGTGTAGTGATGCAGCTTCGAGCCGACGGCCGGCGTGAACTCGGCGGCGAACTCAACGAGCATCTGGTACGTCTCGCGCGAATCGATCTGGATGCGCGTCGTCTCGTCGGTCACGAAGTCGCGCAGCACCCGCTGTGCGAGATTCAAATCCTGATGGAGCAGGCTGGTGGGCGGCAGGCGCTGTGCTTGTGCGACGATGGTCGCCCACGTTTTGCGCAGATAAGCGACGTCCGCGGCAAGTTCCTCGCTCGTCGCGTCTTCAGCAATCGTGCGCACGATGTAGCCGCCTTTCTCTTCGGCCGGCAAGACCGCCGTCAGGCGCGCGCGGATCGCTTCACGCTCGGCTTCATTCTCGATCTTCTGCGAAATGCCGATATGCGGTTCCTGCGGTAGATAGACGAGCGTGCGCCCGGCAATGCTCACCTGCGTCGAGAGCCGTGCGCCCTTCGTGCCGATCGGGTCCTTGATGACTTGCACGGTCAGCGTCTGTCCTTCGAAGACCGTCTTTTCTATAGGCTGCTGAGGCGGCGTGTGCTCGCCCGCAATGCGCGGGTGCCAGATGTCGGCCACGTGCAAGAACGCGGCGCGCTCAAGGCCAATGTCGATGAAGGCCGACTGCATGCCCGGCAGCACGCGCACCACCTTGCCCAGATAAACGTTCCCGACCCGGCCGCGCGAGGCCGTCCGCTCGATATGGAGTTCCTGGACGGCGCCTTGCTGGACCAGCGCGACGCGCGTCTCCTGCGGTGTCACATTGATGAGGATTTCTTCGTTCATGCTGTCTTTTAAACGCCCTGGAACGAAATGCCCTAGAAGTCGACTCGCGCCGCCCGCAGAAGCTCGGCGGCTTCAAAAAGGGGCAGACCCATAATACCCGAATACGATCCTTCGATACGCTCGATGAATTCGGCCGCCCGGCCCTGAATACCGTAGGCGCCAGCCTTGCCTAACGGCTCGCCGGTCATCGCATAGCGCTTGAGTGCATCGCTTGGCACCGCGGCAAAGCGGACGGTGGAGCGCGAGAGCGCCGGCGGCAGCAATCGGCCCGCGCCATCGACGACGGCCAGCGCGGTCAGCACGTCGTGCTCGCGCCCCGTGAGCCGTTCGAGCATGTCGAGCGCATGCTCGGCATCGACCGGTTTGCCGAGTATCGCGCCGTCGATCGTCACCGTAGTGTCGGCGACAAGAATCGGCGCGGGCGCATGGTCGCCCGCCACGCGGCGCGCATGGGCGGCTTCGGCCTTTGCGACGGTCACGCGCCGTACGTACTCGTCGGCTGGCTCGCCCGCGCGCTCGGCCTCGAGCGCCTCGGCGTCCTCGTCGGGACGCGGCAGCAACAGCTGGAAACGCACCCCGAGCTGACCGAGCAGTTCCTGACGGCGAGGGCTTTGCGAGGCGAGATAGACGAAGGGGTATGGCAAAGCGGAAGGCGTCGGTGGAAGCATTGCTCGTTCTCGTCTTGCGTGGCGATGCGCTTCACGCAAGGTGACGACGCATCAAACGCGATGATAGGGGTGATTCTGCGTGATGCTCCACGCGCGGTAAAGCTGTTCGGCCAAAAGGACCCGCACCATGCCGTGCGGCAACGTGAGACTGGACAGGCGCAGCAGTAATTCGGCGCGCCCCTTCACCTGCGCATCGAGCCCGTCCGCGCCCCCGATCACGAATGCCACGTCGCGTCCGTCCTGCTGCCAAGCCGGCAAGGCATCGGCGAGCTGCATCGTCGTCCAGTCGCGGCCATGCTCGTCGAGCGCGACGACGCGCGCGCTCTTGGGCAGCGCCGCTTCGATACGCTGCCGCTCGGCGGCCATCACGCTTTGCGCTGTCCGGCCGGCCGTGCGCGGTTCCGGCTTGATTTCGCGCAGCTCGATGCGCAACTCGGGGGGCATCCGCTTGGCGTATTCATCGAAGCCGGTCGCGATCCAATCCGGCATCTTATGACCGACGGCAAGGATATGCAGTTTCATGTCGGGTTCATCCGCTTCGCTTGACTGTGCCGCAGCCGGGGGCCGGCCAATCGCACACGCTGCGCCTGGCGCAGCCGAAGCGCAGCGGCTTCAGCTGTTCCTGCTGCGTTTCGGAGCCGTTTTGCGGGCCGGTTTCGGCGGGGTGGCTGACGTCTCGTCGCCGTCATCGTCCACGTCCTCACCATCCTCGTTATCTCCGTTAAGCGGCTCGCGCGGATGTGCCCCGCCAAAGGCGCTCGTGTTCGCGAGCTTGATCCGGACCGGCTTGTCGCCCCAGATTTCCTCGAGGTTGTAGTACTGCCGCAGGGCCGGCTGCAGGATGTGCACCACCGCGTCACCGCAGTCCACGAGGACCCATTCGCCGATGTCCTCGCCTTCCGTGCTGATGATCTCGCCGCCGCTTTCCTTCACCTTCTCGCGCACGCTCGAGGCAAGTGCCTTCGTTTGCCGGTTCGAAGTGCCGCTCGCGACGATGACGCGATCGAAAAGCCCCGTCAGATGGCTCGTATTAAAAACTTTGATGTCTTGCGCCTTGACGTCTTCGAGCGCGTCGACGATCGCCCGTTGCAATTTGCGAATGTCCATAATTACCGGTGGTACAGATGATGTTGAAGAATATAGCGCCAGACGGCTTCGGGAATTGCCGCGGGCGTGGGCGGATCGTTCGCGCTTCGTGCATTGCGTTGCGCGAGCCGCTCGCGCAGCTCGGCGCGGATGCCGGTGGCCGACACGTCAAGCGCGAGGGTCGCATCGATG
>JAXDQB010000209.1:0-6306 GCA_034668065.1 Paraburkholderia sp. | reverse complement strand
CCAGCACTGAATCAGAATCAGGAAACAAGGCGGTCACGATGAACGAGCAGCATTTGATCGAGATGGCGAACCGCATCGGCGAGTTCTTCGAATCGATGCCCGATCACGACGAAGCGCTCGCCGGCATTGCCGATCATGTTCGGCGCTTCTGGGAGCCGCGCATGCGGCGGGCAATTCTCGCAACGCTCGACGATCCGGCCGCTTGCGAGCCGATGCTGCCTATCGTAAAAAAGGCGCTGACGCAAGCGCGCAGCCAGCTGACGCCCGCCTAACCGCCTGAGTCCACTCACTCTGCCCTGCTCAGCTTTGCGTGCCGGCCCTGTCGTTACGAGGGGCCGGCCCTCGAACACTTCCACCGCACGCGTCCCAGGCTCATCGCAGCGGCGAGTCCGGTAGGGCCTGCTCCGACGATCAACACCGGCTGCTGGTTCAAGACCGCGGCGGCCATGCATTTCTCCGGCGGACACGACACGCCGCTAGTGCCCGCTGGCCCACCGGACGCGAGGCACTCACCCGCTCGCCTGCGAGCGTGCGGTTTGCAGTTCTGCCGCGGCTGCGAAGCGGGCTGCAAAGCGCAACGCGAAGCCTAGAGTGCACTCGAGTGCACAGTTGCGCGTTGCAATGTAATCCGACGTTGCGGGTGCGATGTTTCCGCGCACAGACACGAGTGTGCGAAAATGCCGCGTTGCTGACCAATCCAGCCGTCATGGAAACCTTTTTCGCCCGCGCCTATGCGGCCCATCGTGACGGACGGCTCGCCGACGCAGAGCGCGACTACTGCGCAACGCTCGATACCGACCCGGCCCACACGGATGCTCTGCACCTGCTCGGCGTATTGCGACATCAGCAGGGGCGCCACGCCGAAGCGGCCGATCTCGTCGGCCGCGCGGTGCAATTGCGCCCGAACGACGCCGGCTTACAGCTGAATCTCGGCAATGCCTTGAAGGCGCTCGGCCGCCTCGACGGGGCCATCGAGCGCTTTCGCAATGCGCTCACGCTGGCCCCTGAGTTTCCGCTCGCACACTACAACCTCGGCAACGCCTATGCGTCGGCCGGCCGCCACGAGGATGCCGTCGACGCGTTCCGCCGGTCGCTGCGCCTGCAACCGGAGGATGCCTCGACTTGGAACAACCTCGGCAATTCGCTGCATGCGATCGGCCGGCATGACGAGGCGATCGAGGCATTCAGACGCACGCTCGCGCTACGCCCCGGCCATGCGGGTGCGCATAACAACATCGGCATGGCGCTCGCCGCGGTGGGGCGCGCGGAGGATGCCGTCGTACACTTTCGTGACGCGCTCGCAGCCGAGCCGCGCTTCATCGCCGCTCACTTCAATCTCGGCAATACGCTCGATGCGATCGGCCGATGCGCGCAAGCGGTGCCCGCCTATCAAGCGGCGCTCGCCCTGCACGCATCGTTTCCGCCTGCGCTGCTCGGTTTGGGCAATGCACTCGCCGCGATGAACCGGCATGCCGAAGCGATTGGCCCGCTCGAACGTGCGGTCGGGCTCGAACCGCAACTGAGCGTCGCCTGGCTGAGTCTAGGCAATGCGCACCATGCGCTCGGCGCGCACGAGGCGGCACTGCGCGCGTATGACCAGGCGCTGCGGCTGCGTCCGGATCTGACCTCGGCGCGTTTGAATCGCGCGCTCACCCTGCTTGCGCTCGGCGATTTCGAGCGAGGCCTGCCCGATTACGAGGCGCGGCTGACGCTCGTTCGCGCGGCGCGCGGACTGAATGAACACAGTCAGGACAGCCGGATTGCCCGAGACCCGACTCAGGAGACGGCCGACAGGCTGCCGCGCTGGCGCGGCGAGCCGATTGCCGATCGAACGCTCTTGATCGTCGCGGAGCAAGGCTTCGGTGACACGCTTCAGTTCATCCGCTTCGTTGCGCTGGCGCGCGAGCGTGCCGGGCGCATCGTCCTGGCGGTTCAGCGTGAGCTGCTTCCGCTCGTCGAGCCCCTTGGGCCGAACTGGAAGGTGAGCGTCGTCGAGCGCGGCAGCGCCATGCCGATCGAAGCCGACCTGCAGTGCCCGCTGCTCAGCCTGCCGCTTGCGCTCGGCACGACATCCGACGCGTTGCCGGCTGCACAGCGCTACGTCGACGTGCCCGCGCCCTACAGCAGCCGCTGGCGCGGCTCGTTGGGCGGCCATGCGAAACATAAGGTGGGGCTTGCCTGGTCCGGCCGTATTCATCAATACGAAACGCGCACGATGCCGCTTGCGGCACTCGAGCCGCTCCTCGCGCTCGCCGACATCGACTGGATCGTGCTTCAGCCGAACCTCAGCGACGAAGACAAGCACGCGCTCGATTCGCATCCGCGCGCCGCGTCCATCTACCGTTTCGACGACCGCATTCAAGACTTCGCCGATACGGCCGCGATCATCGACCGGCTCGATGCCGTCGTATCGATCGATACGTCGATTGCCCACCTCGCCGGCGCCCTCGGCAAGCCGCTCTTGCTGATGCTCCCCTTTGCGGCCGACTGGCGATGGTTCGACCCTCGATCCCCGAGAGGGGCTTCTCTGAAGGCGGAGGACAGGAGCCCGTGGTACCCAAGCGCGCGCCTCGTCAGGCAGCCGGCACCCGCGGCATGGGACGAGGTGGCGCACACGGCCGCCCGTCTGCTGGAACGTGTGCTGGCCGGGGGCCGGGCGGACCCGATGTAACGCGCGGCGCTGGCGCCCTTCCCGCCATGGAGGGCGACTCGGAAGTCGCCGCTTTCAGATGGCCCGCATCAAGCAGTCTTGTACTGCTGGCGCGCTTGCGGCGAGCGGTAAAGCGCGAGTGTGGCGAGCAGACCGCATACCCCGGCAAGCGCCATCCACAGGCCTGGCGCGGCCTTGTTGCCGGACTCGTGAATGAGCAGCGTCGAGATGGCAGGCGTGAAGCCGCCGATCGTCGTCGCTAAGCTGTAGGCGAGCGAGAAGCCGGCTGTGCGCACGTTGCTCGGCATCACCTCGGTGAGCGCTACGACCATCGCGCCGTTATAGCTGCCGTAAAGGAACGAGAGCCACAGTTCGACGGAAAGCAGACGTGCGAAGGACGGCTCGGTCACGAGCCAGTGCACCGACGGATAGGCGGTGAGGATCGTGAGAGTGGTGAAGACGAGCAACACCGGGCGACGCCCGATGCGATCGGACACCGTGCCCATCACCGGCAGCCAGACGAAGTTCGAAAGCCCGATGCAAACGGTGACGACAAGCGTATCGATCGACGAAAGTTTCAGCACTTCCTTGCCGAACGTCGGCGTGTAGGCGGTGATCATATAGAACGACACGGTCGTCATGATGACCATGCCCATGCCGCCCAGCACGACACCCCAGTTCTGCACGAGCGACGTGAGCACTTCGCCGATCGACGGACGATGGCGCTTTGCGAGAAACTCTTCGGTCTCCCTGAGCGAGCGGCGGATGAGGAACAAAAACGGCACGATGAGACAACCGATCAAAAACGGCACGCGCCAGCCCCAGGACGACATCTGCTCGGCGGGCAAAACGCTGTTGAGGAGCACGCCGAGCAGCGCCGCGAAGACCACGGCCACCTGCTGGCTCCCCGACTGCCACGAGCAATAAAAGCCTTTTTGGCCCTTCGTCGCGATTTCGGAGAGATAGACCGACACGCCACCCAACTCCACACCGGCTGAAAAGCCCTGCAGCAGCCGGCCGAGCAGCACGAGTACCGGCGCCGCGATGCCGATTGTGTCGTAGCCGGGGACGGCCGCCACCGCGAGGGTGCCGATCGCCATCAGGGCGAGCGTGAGGAGAAGGCCTTTTCGGCGACCGTGTCGGTCGATATAGGCGCCAAGCACCAGCGCGCCGAGCGGACGCATCATAAAACCCGCGCCGAACACCGAAAGCGAGAGCATCAGCGAGACGAAATCGTTGCCGTTCGGAAAATAGGTCTTGGCGATTGCCGAAGCGTAATAGCCATAGACCATGAAATCGTACATTTCGAGAAAGTTGCCGCTAACGACGCGAAAGACGGTGCGGACTTTCGATTCATTCTGTAACGCGGGAAGTGCGCTGGACATTTCGCTCTCGAAAAGACGCGCTGCCCACGTGCGAAGCAGGGACAGCGGGCAACAAGAAAGAAAGGAAATCGTTCGGCAGGACAGAACGATTTCGGCCGCAAGAGAGGCTATACCCTACCGGACACTGCGGAGCTAGCACATTGGTAACTCACCCGATCAGCATCACATTGCCACGCCACAATTCGCCTGATTGAGGCGGCACCCCGCCCCGGGCTTTACAGCGCGCGCCCGCGCTCGCGGATTTGCGGCCAAGCCAGCTTCATGTAATAGAGCATCGACCAGACCGTGAGAATGGCCGCGACATAGATGAGCCAAAGGCCCCACGTCCGTGTATTGATGACCAAGCCGTCTCGGACGAAAGGCAGCGGACCGTAATAGAGCAGCATCGGAATGGCCACCATCTGACAAACAGTCTTGAACTTGCCGAGCCGATTCACCGCGACGCTTTTCGAGGCGCCGATATGCGCCATCCATTCGCGCAGCGCGGAGATCGCGATCTCGCGGCCGACGATGACAAGCGCGATCGCCGCCTCGATGCGCGCGAGCTGAACGAGGACCAGCAGCGCCGCCGTCACCATCAGCTTGTCGGCGACGGGATCGAGAAAAGCACCGAACGCCGACGTCTGGTTCCATTTGCGTGCGAGATAGCCGTCGAACCAGTCGGTCATCGCGGCCAGCACGAAGATCGCGGAGGCGGCGATGTTGCGATAGACGTCACCCATCACCGCGTCGGGCATGTAGAACACGCCCACCACCAGCGGAATCAGCACGATCCGAAGCCATGTCAGAAAAATCGGAAAATTGAACGGCATGAGCGAATGGCCGAGCGCCTATGGGAAGTCGAGGAACAAGGACGCCATTGTGCCGTGTCGATGAACCCGCCACAAGCCGATCACCGGCACGCCGACGAGAAAGGCCTGCGCGAGGGGCTCGCCCAATCGGCTTTCACCGCAGCAGCGCCGCGTCTGTGGGCGCGTGCCCGAGTGCGGCCGACGAGCCGCGCGGGGCAAGTCAATCCCAAACGCAGGGCCGCCTGAGCCCCGCCGTCGGCTCAATGAAGCTGGCGATAAATTTGCTCGGCGAGCTGCCGAGAAATGCCTTCGACGCTCGCGAGCTCGTCGACGCTCGCCGCAACGACGCCGCGCAGCCCACCAAAGCGCGCGAGCAGGCGTTGACGGCGCTTGGCGCCTACGCCATCGAGCTCCTCGAGCCGCGACGTCTGCCGCACCTTGGCCCGCTTCGCGCGCATACCAGTGATTGCGAACCGGTGAGCTTCGTCGCGGATCTGCGCCACCAGCATCAGCGCGGCGCTTTCCTTGCCGAGCTCGAGCGGCGGGCGGCCATCGGCAAAGACGAGCGTCTCGAGCCCCACCTTGCGGCCCTCCCCTTTCGCCACGCCGACAAGGCTCGAGCGATCAAGGCCGAGTTCGGCGAACACTTGCCGCGCCACCTCCACCTGCCCTTTCCCGCCATCGATGAGCACGATGTTGGGCAGGACGCCCCCGGCCGCCCGAAGTTTTGCCGCATCGGCCGCCCGCGCAGGCTCGACCGCCGCTTCCGGCTGCGCAACAACGGCACCCTCATTGTCGTTAACATCGTCACCGACATTAGCGGCGGTGGACTCCATAAGCTTTTCGTAGCGGCGCGTGAGCACCTGCCGCATCGCCGCATAGTCGTCACCGGGCGTGATACCCGTGATGTTATAGCGGCGGTATTCGCCGGACTGCATTTTGTGATCGCGATAAACGACACACGAAGCCTGCGTCGCTTCGCCCATCGTGTGGCTGATGTCGAAACATTCGATGCGCAGATGCGCGAGGTCGTCGCACTCGAGCCCAAGCGTGTCGGCAAGCGCACGCGTGCGCGCCTGCTGCGAGCCCTGCTCCGACAGCAGCCGTGCCAGCGCGAGCCGCGCGTTCTGCTCGGCCATGCCGAGCCACACGCGCTTTTGTCCCTGCGGTTGGCGCACGAGCGTCACTTTATGGCCGGCCTGCTCGGCAAGCAGCTCGACGAGCTCCCGATTCGCTGGCGCGTGGCTCACGACGAGTATCGGCGGAATGCGGTTGCCGAGATAGTGCTGCGCAATGAAGGCCTCGAGCACGTCGGCCTCCATGCCTGGCATTGTCGCCGCGCGCGCATCGGCATCGGCATCGGCATCTGCATCGCTATGCGCATCCGGTTTGGCATTCGTGGTGCCGTCCACGTTCAGGCCTGCGGCGTCCCCAGGAGCGTCGTCCACCGCTTTTTCCGGCAGCGCCTCTGGCCGCAGCA
>JAXDQB010000208.1:0-12372 GCA_034668065.1 Paraburkholderia sp. | reverse complement strand
CAACGCGCCATAGCTGCCTGAGAAGGTCGGCTCAACACGCGGGAGCATGCGCGCGAGCACGATGGCAATGGCGGCGGTCGCGACTGCCGCCATCACGTAGACGGCGCGCCATCCAAAATGCGCGGCCATCGTGCCGGATACCGTGCGAGAGACAAGAATGCCGCAAAGCAGACCGAACATGACGATGCCCACAGCCTTGCCGCGACCCTGTGGCCCCGCAAGCTGCGCGGCATAGGGAGTGAGCAGCTGCGGCGCGACGCTCGCCATGCTTGCTGCAAAGCTCGCCGCCACGAGCCAGGGCAGCGTAGGCGCGGCCGCCATCGTGACGAGTGCGACCACGGCCGCCGACAACGTCAATGTGAAGAGCTTGCGGCGTTCCACCTTGTCGCCAAGCGGTATGAACAAGAGCAGGCCGAGCGCATAGCCGACTTGCGCAGCGATGGAAACCGCCCCGGCCTCATGTTCAGCAGTCCTGAACGTTTGCGCGAAATCAACCAGCAGCGGCTGGTTGTAATAGTTGTTCGCAACAACCAGCCCGGCTGCGAGCGCCATGATCCAGTAAATCGACAGCTTCATCGGCATGCCCTCCTTGGTTTGAGGCGTCGCACGATCGTCGCGTCGCGCCCGTTTTGCCGCGCCTTCTCGGGCACCATACCGCGGTGTCAGTGGGAACTGCTGCCGATCGATCGCACCGCTAGGCTCGTCTTCCCGCTTTGGCGATGCGACTCCTCAAGGCGAAGCCCACCAGGCCGAATATGCCTGAAAGATACAATTTCACAAAATGCGCAGCACGGCACCCGCCCCGTGCTGCGAAACAAGAAAGGCCGCGCAACCAAGCTGGGCGCGACTTAAGAGCGAACAGCGAGCACTGTTTCTCATTTGGAGATAATCGATTTCGCGCATTGCGCGGACACTAGAGACAGAACTGTTTTTATACTTCGCACGTCTGCGGCTCTATGTCGCACGCCATCGCAAACACAACCGGTCCTAGAAAGTCATGAAGAAAACTCTTTTGATCGCTCTGCTGACGGGCGTTTTTTCAGCCACGGCAAACGCTCAAACCAGCGTAACGTTGTATGGCCTGATCGATACGGGGCTGACGTATGTGTCGAACCAGAAGGTATCTGGAGCGCCCGCCGGCACAGGCCACAGTAACTTCCTGATGACCAACGGCAGCGTCGTTCCAGACCGTTTCGGTCTGCGTGGCTCGGAAGATCTGGGCGGCGGACTCAAGGCTATCTTCACGTTGGAAAACGGCTTCACCCTCACCAACGGCGCGTTTGGCCAGCACGGCGCGCTGTTCGGCCGGCAAGCGTTCGTCGGTCTGTCGAGCGACCAATACGGTACGCTCACGCTTGGCCGTCAGTATGATTCGATGGTCGACTATCTGGCACCGTTGTCGGGTGCGGGCGGCAACAACGGCGGGGTGTTCTTCGCCCACCCGTACGACAACGACAATCTGCAGAACACGATGCGGATTAACAATGCGGTCAAGTACGCGAGCCTGAACTACAGCGGCTGGCAGTTCGGCAGCCTCTACGGCTTTTCGAACGCGGCTGGCGGCTTTTCCAACAACCGGGCATACAGCTTCGGGACGTCGTATCACAACGGTCCAGTGCGCTTTGCTGCGTCGTACCTGCAGATCAATAACGGCGGTAGTCTCTCCAATCTGGCCGGCGCGACCGATTCCCTTGCTACCGGCGGCAGCGACTCTACGTTCAGCGCCGGTCAGCAACGCACGTTCGGTGCCGGTTTGAACTACACGTTCGGTCCGGCGACGGTCGGTTTTGTATTCACCGAAACGAAGCTGGAAAACGCAACGGAGATCAACAACACCAATAGCGCTTCGATCGGCCTGGGAGACGCGAGCCTGCGTTTG
The DNA here is from genome assembly GCA_034668065.1 of Paraburkholderia sp. GTDB lineage: Bacteria > Pseudomonadota > Gammaproteobacteria > Burkholderiales > Burkholderiaceae > Trinickia. The sequence continues at coordinate 10,493 of JAXDQB010000208.1, read as the reverse complement.
GACAACTACGAAATCAACGCGCGCTATAGCCTCACGCCCGCATTCACGCTCATCGGTTCGTACACCTACACGGATGGCAGCTACAGCCTCGCGGGCGGTTCGCGCCCGAAGTGGAACCAGGCCAACCTGATGTTGAGCTACGCGCTGTCCCAGCGGACCAACCTGTACGTAGAAGGGCAGTACCAGCAGGTGAGCGGCGGTGGCAACCAATTTACTGCCGACATCAACGGATTGGCCCCTTCGGCCACCAACAAGCAAGTCGCGGCCACCGTAGGCTTGCTGACCCGCTTCTGAGTACACAACGAAGTGCAGCCACCGAGGTGCCGCAGGTGCCTCGTCAACTTAGTGACTTAGCTGCCGATGTGGGTCTGCTTCGACACGGCGACGGGCGCGTTGGCGCCTGTCGCCAACGAACCTTTGCTCGCGCCGCCGTTACTGCTTGACGCGGTGCTCTGTGCCGCGATCCGGGCTTGAGCTGCTTGAAAGCGCGCCGGGTAATAAGGACCGGCACCGCCTGCCGGGTCGTAGCCCGCCTTCTCGAGTTGGACGATTTGAGCGCGCACTTGCTCACGCGTCAAAGGTGCGTTCGATTGCTGAGCGAACGATACGGCCGGCGCAGCCAAAGCCGAAGCCAAAACGATGGCGGGAATGAATGCTTTGATCAAGATGAAATCTCCAGTATCGGATGGCCGGCTGCGACAAGCGAGCCGTTGATTCCGAAGTGCCGTCGCCCTGAGGCCTGCACCGCGACGCAGTGCTCCCTACTGGAAATGAGTGTATCCGTTCAATTATGTGATGCCCATGCGGCGCGCCGCCTCACCCGGGTACGCCGCTTAAACGCAATAGATTCGTCTACATAAAAAGAGGCGCGGCGGCCAGACCTCGCTGATACGTGCCGCAACGGCACACGTTGCCCGCCATCGCCGCAACGACGTCGTCGTCAGTAGGCTTCGGATTCTGCTTGAGCAGCGACGCTGCCTGCATGATCTGGCCAGCCTGGCAATAGCCGCATTGCGGCACGTTGCCCTCCTTCCACGCGGCCTGCACCGGATGCTCGTGCCCTCCATGCGCCAGCCCTTCAATGGTCGTGACGGCCTTGCCCTGCACATCAGAGACCGAGGTTACGCACGAGCGAACGGCAACGCCGTCGATATGCACCTTGCAGGCGCCGCACGCGCCGATCCCACAGCCGAACTTCGTTCCGTGCAGCCCGAGCAGATCGCGCACGACCCAAACAGCGGCATGTTTGGATCGGCATCGACGTTGTGACGGACACCGTTGACGGTCACCTCCAATTGCATGCTCATTTAAAGTCGTGCGCCCACGTGCAACGTGGCGCTGTTCGATCAAACCGGTACGCGTTGCGGCGGCGCCATGAACTCCGGGCCGACGGGATCTTTCACGTGCCGCGCGACGATTGCATCGATTTCCGACAACGATGCTTCGTCGATTTTCCAGCCGAACACGTCCGCGACGCCGTCCAACTGCGAGGGACGGCGCGCACCCCATAGCGCGATGGTCGGCCCACGATCGAGCACCCAACGCACCGCCAGCGCAAGCACCGGCTTGCCGAAGCGCTCACGCGCGAACGCGTCGAGCGCCTGCACAGCCGCAACGTACTGCGCACGGCGTGGCTCGATGAATTTCGGATCGCGCAAGCGCAAGTCGTCGCCATCGAAGCGCGTGGAAAGATCGATGCGCCCGGAAAGCAACCCGCGGCACAGCGCACCATAGGCGAGCGCCACGAGCTTGTGCTGCTTGACATACGGCAGCACGTCGCGATCGATGTCGCGCTCGAACAGATTGTAGGGCGGCTGCGTCGTAGAGAGTGGCGCCACCTGCCGGAACGCTTCCATTTGCTCGACGGAGAAATTGCTTACGCCGATCGAGCGAATCTTGCCTTCCTTGCGCAAATCGGCGAGCACCGCCGCGGTTTCCTCGATCGGCACGAGCGTATCGGGCCAGTGGACCTGGTACAGATCGACGTAATCCGTCCGCAAGCGGCGAAGCGTATCCTCTATCTCTTGCCGAATCCGCACCGGCGACGCGTTGCGGAACACTTTGCCGTCTTGCCATTCGAGCGCAACCTTGGTCGCGATCACTGCTTTCTCACGGTATCCATCGGCAAGCGCCTTGCCGACGATCTCCTCGGAAGCACCAAAGCCATATACGGGCGCGGTGTCGATCAGGTTGATGCCGCTATCGAGCGCGCGGCGAATTACCGCGATGGACTCTTTCTCGTCGGTACCACCCCACATCCATCCGCCGATTGCCCATGTGCCGAGGCCGACTCGGGAAACAGGAGTGGAGAGCCCTTCGATTTGAATTGTTTCGATCGTCATGCCATGCCCTTATGCTGAACGGCCGCGGCCTTGCCGGACGCGGCTAAAAAAAACAGGGGGCCCAAAAGGCCAAGGCGATCGATTATTTCAGCAGTTCGCAACCAGCGCCATAAGGCACTTGACGGTTTCATACTTTCCGCATGGAAACAAATTGCTACGACGGCCTTGAGGCCGAAGTCGATCCGCAAAAAAAAACGGACGACCTCGCGCGCGAGATCATTGAAAAGATTGCAGACAAATGGACCATCCTCGTGATCGACACGCTCGGCACGCAAGGGGAAATGCGCTTTTCGCGCTTGCGCGAAGAAATTGGCGGTGTGAGTCAGAAGATGCTGACGAAGACCTTGCGCCAACTCGAGCGTGACGGCCTCGTTACGCGCTACGTGCATCCGGTCATCCCGCCGCGCGTCGACTATCAACTGACGTTGCTCGGGCGCAGCCTGCTTGAGAAGATCTGCGGCATCTGGGATTGGGTGGAAACGCATATGGGCGAAATGGAAACCGCGAGGCGGCAATTCGACCACAGCGAAGAAGCAGACGACTAGCCGCCCCGCTAAGGGCAGCGATCGATGACGATGGGTCAACTGTGGGTCAAGCGCGGGCCACCACGGTACTCACGGTGGCCCGCCACAGGGCGCGCGATAAGCGCCGAGCTTCGATGCCGCAACGAGCGGCGCGCGCAGCTTAAAGCTGCACACCCCGCGTGAGCGCACCATCGACAACGATATTCGCGCCGCTCATGAAGCTCGCGGCCGGACTCGCAACGAAAGCCACCGCATTGGCGATTTCCTGCGGACGCGCCATGCGCCCCGTGGGATTGAGCGCGAGCGATTCGGCAAAAAGCTTGGGATCGTTGCGTTCGATGTGCTCCCAGACGCCCCCTTCGAAGTACACGTTGCCCGGCGACACGGCGTTCGCCCGAATCCCGCGCGCAGCGAGCTGGTGTGCGAGGCCTTGCATGTAGTGAACGAGCGCGGCCTTGAACGCGCCGTAGGGGCCCGCCGCGAAGTCGATCTCGCGGGCCGACACGCTCGAGATGGCGACGATCGATGCAGCCTTGCTCTCGTGAAGAAACGGCAGCGCCGCATCGACGAGATTCACGGTGCCCATCATGTCGGTCTCGAACTCGCGGCGCCATGACTCGGCATCGCTGCCGATCGCGAGCGCGCTCACGTTCGCCACGATGATGTCGAGCCCGCCCCATTGCTCGGCGACACTGGCGACCCACGCGGCAAGCGCATTGCCATCGGCAACATCCACGGCCGCCCCTGTCGCGCGCACGCCGGTTGACTTCAATGCGTCGACGGTCTTGGCGACTGTGTCCGCGTCACGCGCGCAAATCGCGACGTTTGCCCCTTCGGCGGCAAACGTCTGCGCGATTGCCAAACCGATCCCTTTCGTGGCGCCTGTGACCAGGACGTTGAGTCCCTTCAGCTTAAGATCCATTGCGATTGACCCTCTTTCCGTTTTTTGTCCGCTTATGTTGGCTTACGCGGCCGGTGCGAGATATTTCTTTTCGATGGCGGCGCCAACCGAGTACTTCGGATCGACGAAGTTACCCAGACGCACCTTGCCGCATTGGCTCAGCATCATGTAGATGTCCCAGCGATCGAAGCCATACTCCTTTTCCAGCCACAGCACGAGCTGGCTATAGGCGATGCGCGTCGCATCCTCGAGCGGACGCGCACTGCCGATCGCCATCAGCAGCGAATCGGTTTCAAGCCGCGGCCAATCGATTTCCCAGCCCTTGATGAGATCGACGTGAATCGTCGTCCTGCTCGCGAACTCGACGGCGGTGCCGCATACTTCGCCATCGCCCTGGCAAGCATGCGCGTCGCCGATGAAAAGCCGCGCACCCGCCGAGCGCACCGGCAAATACGTGATGCTGCCCGGACCCATGTCGGGCACGTCCATGTTGCCGCCGTGGTTGTCCGGGGTGAGCGCGTTGATCGAATCGATCTCGGGCGAAAGCGACAGCGTGCCGATATGCGGCTTGTACGGCAGCGTCACGCGCTTGCTCCAATACACGCCCTCTTCATCGACGTCGATCTTGCGTGTGATCTCAGGCAATGGCTCGTTGAGCATCGCGGTGTGGTCGGTCCCGGTCAGCGCGCCGAAACGCGGAATCAGGCAGCAGGTGCCGCGCGGGTTGTCGCCGCGCGGCAGCATCGACTCGATGTAGACGGCCACGACATCGCCCTTCTCGGCCCCCTCGATCATCATCGGGCCGCTCTGCGGATTGAGAAACGGCACGACGAGCTTCTGGCTCGGCAAATCCTGCTCGGTGCGGATCTTCCCATCGAACGCATCGCGGGTGTCCACGATGACGCGGTCGCCCGGCGCGATCGTGAGTACCGGATCCGAGTACGGCCCTATCGTGTAATGGAATTTCCCCTGACGCTCCTCGGTGAGCTCGTGAGTCGTACCCACCTTGCCGCGAGCGACGCCGCGGGTGTACATGATCGATTGTTCCAGCCAATTCATCGTGGTTTCCTGTTGAGTGACAGACAAAGCGCTGCGCTGGACGCCGCCGCGCATCAAACTGAAATCAGCGCGCGAACGTTGTTGCGCTCCATTTCGTCGCCGCGCCCGGCCGAGACGACTTGCCCGCGCACGAGCACCACGTAGTCATCGGCCACAGCCTGGGCGAAATCGAAAAACTGCTCGACGAGCAGAATCGAGAGCGATCCTTTCAACGAGCGGATCACCGCTTCGATTTCTTTTACGATCGACGGCTGAATACCCTCGGTCGGCTCGTCCAAGATCAACACTTTCGGATTCGTAAGCAGCGCACGGCCGATTGCGAGTTGCTGCTGCTGGCCGCCGGACAGATTGCCGGCGATGCGCGCGCGCATCGTCTTGAGCACCGGGAACGTCCGATAGACGTCGTCGAAACTGAATTGCCGTCCATCGCGGCCAACCGAGCGCTCGCCCGCATAGGCGCCGATCTTGAGGTTCTCCTCGACGCTCAGCTGGGCAAAGATGTCGCGTCCTTGCGGAACGTAGCCGAGGCCGGCGAGCGCGCGACGGTGCGCAGGCGCGCGCGTCACGTTACGCCCGCTGAGCGAAATCTCGCCGGCTTTGACCGGCAAAAGACCGATGAGGCATTTGAGCAGCGTCGTCTTGCCCACACCGTTGCGCCCGAGCACGACCGTGCACGCGCCATCGGCAACATTGAGCGATACATTGCGCAACGTGTGGCTGCCGCCGTAATACTGATTGATTTCGCGAACCTGGAGCATCGCGTTCACCGCCCTAAATAGACTTGTATGACGCGCGGGTCATTGCGCACGGTATCCATCGAACCTTCACCGAGCAGCTGGCCTTCATGCAGCACGCTGACAAGATCGGCGATCTCGCCCACGAAGTCCATGTCGTGCTCGATCACCACGACGGCACGCTCGGGCGATTTGAGCCCCGCGATCAGCTCGGCCGTGCGCGCCGTTTCATGATCGGTCATGCCGGCGACTGGCTCATCGAGCAGGATCACACGCGGATCGGCAACCAGCAGCATGCCGATTTCGAGCCATTGTTTTTGCCCATGCGAGAGCGTGCCCGCAAGCCGGTCGGCCTCCGCCGCAAGACCGATCGTCTCGAGCACCTCATCGATGCGCGTGCGCTGCGCGGCGCCAAGCAGCGAGCGCAGCATCGCACCGTAACCGCGGCCGTTGCGCACCGCGAGTTCGAGGTTCTCACGCACAAGCAGCGCATCGAACACGCTCGGCTTTTGGAACTTTCGGCCGATGCCAAGTCGCGCGATGTCCGTCTCGTCGCGCGAGGCGAGATCGATAGTCTTGTCGAGGAACACCTCGCCGCTCGTCGGTTTCGTCTTACCGGTGATGACGTCCATGAGCGTCGTCTTTCCTGCGCCGTTCGGACCGATGATCGAGCGAATTTCACCGTAACGGAATTCCATCGACAGATTCGTTATCGCGGCAAACCCCGAGAACGTGACCGACAGGCCGCTGATGTAGATGGCCGTGCCGCTGCGTGGTGCAGCCGCGCCGGCCATTTCGTTAGGCGTACTCATCAATGCCTTGCTCCCTGCGCAGAATCTCCGGCCGCCTTGAACGCACCCCACAGGCCGTTTCCGAAGCGGATGACGATGGCAAGCGTCACGCCCGCCAAAATGAACGGCCACACGGCCGGCCATTGGGCCGTCAGCCAGAACTTGAGCCCATTGACGACGATGGCACCGATGATCGCGCCCACCAGCGTACCGCGCCCGCCGATCGCCACCCATACCGCGATTTCAACCGAAAGCTGCGGCGAGACGATTGTCGGATTGACGATGCCGACCTGCGGCACGTAAAGCATGCCGGCCAGCGCCGCCAGTACGGCCGACAGACACCATGCGACAAGCTTGATGAACGGCGTACGATAGCCGAGAAAACGCATTCGCGCTTCGTCGTCGCGCACGGCTACAAGCGCGCGGCCGAAGCTCGACCCGACGATGGCCCGCACGACGAGGTACGCGAGCGCAAGCAGCAGGCACGACGCGACGGCAAGACCGATCTGCGTCGACACGTCGGCAAGGCGAAAGCCCGCGATGCGCGTGAAGCCCGTCATGCCGTTGTTGCCGCCAAGCCCAATGTCGTTGATGAAAAGCAGCAGCATCAGCGCGTACGTCAGCGCCTGCGTGATGATCGACAGATACACGCCGTTGATCCGCGAGCGGAACGTGACGAAGCCGAAGATCCCCGCAATCGCCGCCGCTGCGATGATGGTCACGAGCACCGTCACGTCGAGCCGCGCGAAGATATGCCATGCACGCGGAAAATCGCTTGCGCCCATGTATTGCAGGAAATCGGGCAGCACGTGCGTATCCTGATAGGCGCCGTTGAGCAGATAGATGCCCATCAGATAGCCGCCTATCCCGAAGAAAATCCCGTGACCGAGGCTCAGGATGCCTGCATAGCCCCAGACCAGATCGAGCGCAAGGGCGAGCAACGCGAAGCAGATGATCTGGCCGATCAGGTTGATGCCGAAAAGCGAAAGGTGCAGCGGGTTGGACGGCGCAATGGCGAAATGCGCAAGCGGCAGATAACAGGCGAGCGCGACGATCAGCGGCACGATGGCCGCGTCGATGAAGCGGCCGGCGCGACCGATCATCGACGTGGGCATTGCCGCGTTCGAGCGCCGTGCGGCCGCAGCATCATGCCGCGAATCGGGAAGCGGAGACAACGTCGTCATGTGCGGGTCTTCAATGCGAAAAGGCCTTGAGGGCGGCGCTGAATGATCACGACGATCAGCAACAGCACAGCCACCTTGGCTGCCACCGCGCCGTAGAACGGCTCGATGAATTGGTTGATCTCGCCAAGCGCGAGCGACGAAACGAGCGTGCCCACGAGGCTGCCTGCGCCCCCGAGCACCACGACCATGAACGAGTCGACGACGAAGCCTGTGCCCATCGACGGATTGACGCTCGTGATTTGCGTGAGGGCAACCCCGGCGAGACCGGCCAGGCCAGCGCCAAGGCCGAATGCGAGCCGGTCGACTCGCTCGGCCGGCACCCCCAGTGCCCGCGCCATATCGCGCAGTTGTGTCGTCGCACGCATAAGCAGGCCGACCTTCGTGAATCGCACTAACGCAAACGTCCCGCCGAAAATCAGCGCGGCGAAAGCGATGGCGAAGAGGCGGTTATAGGTAACGAAAAAGCCCGGCAAAAGTTGCGCGCCGCCGTTCAGGAACCCCGGCGTGACGAACTCGACATTCTGCGAGCCGAACAGCACCTGGACGAGCTTGATGAGCGCGCTGCTTACGGCCCACGTCGCGAGCAGCGTTTCCAGCGGCCGGCGATACAGGAAGCGGATGACGCAGTATTCGAGCAACATTCCGAAAACCGCGCAAATCACGAAGGCAACGGGAATCGCAACGAAGATGTAGGCGTCGAATGCAGCCGGCCAATAGGCCTGCATGAACCGCTCCACCAGATAAGTCGAATACGCGCCGAACATGATGAACTCGCCGTGCGCGAGATTGATGACGCCCATGAGGCCGAACACGATCGACAGACCGAGCGCCGTGATGAGCAGCACGCCCGCATAGCTCAATCCGCTGAAGAGAACCGACAAACCGCGCCCGAAGGACAGCCAGCCCTCCATATGGCGAATCGCCGATTGCGCAGTGGCAAGCACTTCGGGATCGTGCTCTACACCGTCTTGCGAGACAAAGTTTTGCAGCGCAGTGCGCGCCGTTTCGCTCGGCACCTCTGAGACCGCACGAATCGCGTCGAGCTGCTCGGACTTCACGGTGCTCGTCAAGCCGCGCTTGGCGAGCGCGAGGCGCAGCGTCGCAGCGATTTGTGAATCGCGCTCGTGCCGGATCGCCGCATCGATGAGCTTCGGGTCGAGCAGCGTAAAGAACTTGTCGATCTGATCGGCCGCGGCCGCACGCGTGTCGCGCTCGCTGCTCGACAGATCGATCTCCGCTGCCCCGACGGCGAGCTTGCGCATCATGGCGATGCCCGGCACGTACGCGGACGGCGCCGTGCTGCCTTGCCCCGCAACTGAAGCGATGGGCGCAAGCGTCGCCGCATCGAGCGGTGTTGCGCCTTGGAGTTCTGCTGCGCCGTTGGTTGTGCATGCAAAGCCGCCACCGCGCAGCGCGTCGACGATGCGGTGTGCCCATTGCCGGCCGTCCGCGTCTGCGGATGCGCCGATCGATACGATCGCCGTGAGCGCCGTCATCGGATTACCGGCCGTGGGGCTGTCGCCGTCGCCGCACAACGCCGCGATGGCCGCGACGCGCGCGGGCATCGCCCCCGCGCCGGCCTCGGCCGCGTGTGCGGGGGTGGCGCCGGCGCCCAGCACGCCCATCACGCCGAACAGCAGCGAAGCGATGATCGCCAGATAAAGAGTCCTGATCATTTCCTTTCCATCACAGTCTTCCTGCAAGCATCGCGAAGCGCGCTCCATGCTTTTTTGCGAATTTCGCGCAAACGCATGCCACGCGCCCCGCGTCGCCATCACGCTTTGCCGATGAACGGGCTAAACGGCACGGGCTTCACGATGTCCTTCGATTTCCAGAGAACGTCGAAGCCTTGTTTCGCATTGATCGAACCGATCATGTCGCCGCGCCAGAGGTACTGGTTCGATGCGTCCATCTTCACCGTATAGCCCGCCGGATCGACCATGGACTGCCCGGCAAGCGCCGCGCGAACCGCATCGGGCTGCGTGGATTTCGCTTTTGCCGCGGCCTGTGCCCATAGGTGAATGCCGAGATAGGTCGACACCATCGGATCGATGACCATGTCCGGGCGGTGCTTCAGGCTGTGCGCCGTGACGTAGTTCTTCCAGTCGAGCTTCAGCTGCCGGTTCTGCGGTGTATCGACGTTCTGGAAGTAGCACCAGCAACTGAGATGACCAACGAGGGGCCGCGTATCGAGGCCCTCGAGATCGCTGTCGACGACGTCGAGCCCGAGGATCGGAACATCGGTGGCGCGAATGCCCTGATTGATGGCCTCTTTGAAGAGCGCCGGAATCGAATCGCCGACGACGGTCATGATGACGATCGCCTGCCCACCCGGCTGCGCCGCGAAATCCTTGATGTCACGCACGATCGTCTGGAAGTTCGAATAGCCGAACGGGACGTAGTGCTCGCGCCAGGCCGATTCGGGAACGCCCTTCGTCTGCAGGTAGCCCTTGAGCATCTTGTTGATCGTGCGCGGCCAGACGTAGTCGCTGCCGATCATATAAAAGCGCTTCGCCTGGCCGCCCTGCTCGCTCATCAGGTAGTCCACAGCCGGCAGCACCGAGCTGCTCGGCGGCGAATTCAGGTAGACGACGTTCTTCGACTGCTCTTGGCCTTCGAAGTGAAGCGGATAGAAAAGAAGGTTGTCTTCGGCCTCGACGACAGGCAGCACGGACTTGCGCGACACGGAAGTCCAGCAGCCGAAGAGCGCCGCGCAGTGATCGCGCAACGTCAACTGCTTGGCGAGTTGAGCGTACATCGGCCAATCGGAAGCCGGATCGACGACGACGCCTTGCAGCGGACGGCCCATGACGCCACCCTTCGCATTGATCTGGTCGATCGTCATCAGCGCCGTGTCCTTCAGCAGAGACTCGCCGTTTGCCATCGTGCCCGACTGCGAGAAGAGCAGTCCGAGCTTGATCGGCTCCGCGCCGCCTGCGGCGAACGCCGCCTTGGGCA
>JAXDQB010000207.1:0-3245 GCA_034668065.1 Paraburkholderia sp. | reverse complement strand
GTTGCTGCTCGGCGTCGCGACCGGCCTGTCGCGTCCGCTGCGTGCGGTGTTCGATCCGCTGATCGCCGCGACCTACCCGGTGCCAAAGAGCGCGATCTTTCCGCTGCTGTTGCTGATCTGCGGACTCGGCTAAGCGTCGAAGATCGCGATGGTCGCCATTGGCGTGTTCTACCCCGTGCTCATCAACACGGCGACGGGCGTGCTCGAAATTAACAAGATCTATCTGGACGTCGGCCGCAATTTCCGCGCGAACCGTTGGCAGGTGTTTCGCACGATCGCGTTGCCAGGCGCGGTACCGCACATCATGAGCGGCATCAAGCTTGGCCTCGGCCTCGGGCTGATGCTGATCTCCATTGCCGAGATGATCGGCTCGAAGAGCGGCCTCGGCTACATGATCTGGAATGCCTGGGAATTGCTGTCGGTCGAACAGATGTATGTCGGCCTGCTCGTCATCGCGTTTCTCGGCTACGGCATGTCGCTGTTGCTAACCGAACTCGAACGCAAACTGGTTCCATGGAAAGGACGCTGAACATGAGCGAGTTCACCGAACAGAAACAGCGGCTCGTCGCCGCCGTCATGATGCTGGAGCGCGCCGAGGTGATCGATTTCAACGGCCATTTCAGCTGGCGCGTGCCGGGCCGCGATCATCTGCTGATCAATTCGGGGAAATCGGTGCGCAGCGCGCTCACCGTCGACGATATCGTCACGATCGACTTCGACGGCAATCTGATCGAAGGCGATGCGGTGCCGCCGATGGAGTTTCCGATTCACGCGGAAATCTACCGCAGACGCGCCGATGTGCAATCGGTCGTGCATACGCATCCGGTGTGGTCGACGCTTTTCAGCATGACGGGCCGCCACGTCGAGCCCGTCATCATGCAGGCGGCCGTATTGGGCGAAATCCGCCGTTTCGGCAAAACCGCGTCGATCAATAAAAAGCCGCTTGCGGAGGAGCTGGCCGACGTGCTCGGTCCGCATCGCGTCGCGATGCTGAAATCGCATGGTGCCGTGATTGCCGCCGAAGGGATACTCGAAGCCTTCGTGCTCGCGTTTTATCTGGAAGAGAACGCGCATCGCCAGTACCTCGCGCTACAACTCGGCGAACCGATGGTGCTGTCGCCCGAACAGGTCGAGACGATCGGGCGCAATCTGTGGAAACCCAATCTGTTGCAGAAGGTCTGGGACTACCACGCGGGCAAGATGCGGCGGGAGCGCTGATCCGGCCGATGATCGAGCGCATTCCCGTCTTTCTGCTCACCGGCTTTCTGGGCAGCGGCAAGACTACCCTGCTCGCCCGCTGGCTGAAGGAAGCACCTTTGCGCGAGGCCGCGCTGATCGTCAATGAGATCGGCGCGGTCGCACTCGACCATGCGACGCTCGGCTTCGCGGCCGACGCGTCCGCGCTGCTTGCGGATGCGTGCGTCTGCTGCAGCGGCCTGCCGGGCCTGCATGAAGCGCTCGAGAATCTGTTCTGGGCGCGCCTCTATCGCAGCGTCAAGCGCTTCGATTCGGTGGTGATCGAAACCACGGGGTTGGCCGATCCCGGCCCGCTCGTTGCGTCGATGCAGAGCCAGCCCTTCATCAACGAGCGGTATCGGCTGGCGGGTGTCGTGACGGCGATCGGCGCGCCGACGGCGTTGCAGACAATCGAAGCGTTCAGTGAAGCGCGCGCGCAACTCGACGCGGCGGACCTGATCGTGCTGACGAAAACGGATCTCGCCGACGATGCGGCGCGTCAGCCGATTATCGACGCGCTGCACCGCTCGCATCCTTTTACACGTGTGCTGTTATCCGCGCACGCGGATCTCAGCGGTGCGGACGTGTTGCGTCATCTGGAAGAAGCGCGTGGCGCGCCACAGCAACGGCCGGAGCAGGCCTGGCAGCCCCCTGCCAACCCTCGAATCGGTGCGGGGTTTTCACGCCGTGGCGGCAATTCGCGCCATGCCGCGCAAACGCGATTCGAAGCGATCGAAGGCGTCACGAACTTCGACGCGCTAAACGCGCGACTCGATGCGCTCATCGACGCTCATCGCGATGCGCTACTGAGAATGAAGGGCATCGTGCGCATGCGCGACGGCACTTCGTTGACCGTGCAGTTCGCGCGCGGCGATCGCCATGCATCGCTGACGAATGCGCCCGTGAGCCGCAGCGGGCCCGAAGTTCCAGGCGGCGTCACGCTGATCCTGGGGACTACGTAAGCGCCACAAAAGAAAACGCCGGGCGCAGGGATCCGGCGCCGTGCCCCTGTCATTCGTCCGCGACGCTAATGCTCACTTCATCGTCTTCCACGGTCACGGGATACGTTTTCAGCGGAATCATGCACGGCGGCGCGACTACTTCGCCCGTACGGATATTGAACGCGCCATTGTGAAAGTCGCACTCGACCGTATCGCCGTCGATGCAGCCCTCGGACAACGAACCCGGCCCATGCGTGCACATATCGTCGGTCACGAAGTACTCGCCTTCGAGATTGAACACCGCCAGCACGAAGCCGTTCTTCTCGATCCGGATCGCCTGCCCTTCGGCCACGTCACCCTTGCGGCACAGTGCGATGCGCGCACACGTCTTCTCCATCTCCATCCTCCGTTTTGTTTGACACGCAGTGAGGCCGATGATAACTTTGTTCATGTTGAAAGAACAACGTTCTTTTATATGGAACGCAACGAACAATGCACGACGTCGAACCATATCGACAGACAGCGCATAAGGAGGCAATCGAATGTTGAAAAAACAGGACAACGACCTGCTGACCCAAACGGGTCCCGGCACACCGATGGGCGAACTTTTCCGGCGCTTCTGGCTGCCGGCACTGCTTTCCGAGGAAGTCGCGGAAGCGGGCGGCGCACCTGTCCGGTTGCAGTTGTTGTCGGAGCGCATGCTTGCGTTTCGCGATTCGAACGGCAAGCTCGGCCTCATCGACGAGTTCTGCGCGCACCGAGGCGTGTCGCTGTGGTTCGGACGCAATGAGGAAGGCGGCATCCGTTGTCCGTATCACGGCTGGAAGTACGACGTACTGGGTCAATGCATCGACGTGCCGTCGGAGCCGGCCGAAAGCGGCTATTGCAACAAGATCAAGCTGAAGTCGTATCCGCTCGTCGAGCAGGGCGGCGTCGTGTGGGTCTACATGGGGCCGCCCGAACAGCAGCCGCCCCTGCCCGCCTACGAGTTCTCGACGGTGCCGGCGAGCCAGTCGTTCATGACCAAGCGTCTGCAGGAATGCAACTGGCTGCAGGCGCTAGAAGGCG
>JAXDQB010000206.1:0-4819 GCA_034668065.1 Paraburkholderia sp. | reverse complement strand
ATCAGCTTCGCCTGCCCACCGCCGAAGAGGCGCGGGAAGAGTTCGCCGAAATGCCGATTGACTTCGTCGAACGTACCCTGCAGCAGCGTGCGCGTTTCCTGGTCGATCTTGCGGATCGCATCCTCGAGCGTTTCGATTGCACGCAATAGGTCGGCCGATTGTGCATCGAGGAAGGTCTTGCGCTCGCTGGCGGCGGCCAGCTCGTCGAGCGCCGCCATGTTCACGGGGCCGAGCGCCGTGATCGCGTTGTTGATGCGCGTCACTTCGCCTTGCAGGTACGACGGCTTCATATCCGGCGTCAGCTTTTCCTGCAATTGCGCCTCGTCAATACCGGCCGCATTCAATTGCTCGACGAACTGCTCGCCCGCTATGCGCGCGGCCTGCTCCTTCAGCTGCAACTCGGTTATGCGCTCGCGCAGCGGCTGCAGCGAACGCTCGGCCGCAAGGCGCGCCTCGTCGGCCTGACGCAGCTTCGCCGTCAGGTCGTCAAGCTCCGCGCGCGCCGCAGCGAGCGCCGACTCTTTCGCCGCGCGCACTTCGAGCGCATCTTGCAAGCCGGTGTGCGCCGTCTGCTCGTTGATTGTTTCCAGCTCGGCGCGCGCATCCTCCAGTGAAGCTGCGACACGCTCGCTCTGCTCGTGCGCCACCTGAATGCTGCGCTTCAGTTCTTCGATCCGGTTCGCCGTGTTACGCGCGGCAAAGCGCGCGTCGCCCGCGGCCCGATCGAGATCGCGCGCCTGCGTGCGCGCCGCTCCCAGCTCTTCGTCGAGCGCCTCGAAGGCCAGCTGGTTCTCCTCGAATCGGGCCTGCAGCGTGGCGAGTTCGCCGTCGTAACGCTCGAAGTTCGCCTCCGATTCGGCGCGCTGCCCGCGCTGCGCATCGATCTGCGCGTCGATCTCCTCCAGTTCCTCGCGGATCTGCGTGCTGCGCTGCATGTAACGCTCGTGCGCCTGCGCAAGCTTGAGCACGTCCATTTGCAGCGCATGCACCCGCTGCGTCGCGCGCTCGGCCTGTGCCCGCGCGTCGGCGAGCGTCTGCGAACCCTGCGTATGCGCAGCCTCAGCACGAATCGCAGCTGTCTTCGCCTCGTCGGCGAGCAGCGTCTGGGCGCGCAGCTGCCGCGTGAGGTTCTCGATTTCCTGCTGGCGCCCAAGCATGCCCGCCTGTTCGGAATCCGCCGCGTAAAGTTGCACACCGACGCGCGTAACGACGTGCCCCGCCTTGACGACCCACGCCGCACCCTCGGGCAGCTGTGAGCGCGTCGCGAGCGCCTGAGACAAATCGTCGGCGAGGTAGACGTTGCCGAGCCAGTCGGCCAGCACGGCGCGCAGGCCGGCGTCGTCAATGCGCACGAGCGAGAGGAGCGGCCGAAGCCCCGCTGGCGCCTCGCGCGGCGCGGCTGCCGAAGGCGGCGCATAGAAAGCCAGCTTGGCGGGCGGCGCATCGCTCGCGAAGGCCTTGACCCAATCGAGGTTCGAAACCTCGAGCGCGGCGAGCCGCTCGCGAAGGATCGACTCGAGCGCCGTCTCCCAACCCGCCTCGACATGAAGTTTTTTCCACAGACGAGGCAGGCCGCCAAGCTCGTGCTTGTCGAGCCACGGCTGGATTTTGCCCTCGGTCTGGACGCTCTCCTGCAGCTGCCTGAGCGCGACGAGTCGCGCCTCGAGCTGGTGAATCTGCGCACTTTCGGCTTGCACGCGTTGCTGCGCGGCTGACCGCTGCGCGTCGAGCGTGGGCAGCGCCTCCTGTGCTTCCGATAGCAGCGCCTGGGCTTCGCGCAGAATCTCCTCTTGCTCGGCGAGCTGCATGCGCTGCTCTTCGAGTTGGACGTCGTCGGGCGCATCGAGCCCACGCGCCTCCGCCTTCAAGCGCTCGTGACGCTGCTGCAGCTGCTGCAGCTGCTGATCGGCATTGCGCTGGTGCGCCGCTTCGAGCTTGAGTGCCTGTTCGGTACGGGCGATTGCAGCGCGCTCGTCGTTCAACTGCGATTGCGCATCGCGCCAGCGCGTCTCGAGCGCCGGCAGCGCGTCGTGCTTGGCGGCCGCATCATCTTCCGCGAGCGCGGCCTTTTCCTCGGCGATAGCGAGCTGCGCCTCGGCGTCCTCGTGATCGCCACGGGCCTTTTCGGCCTGCATCTGCCATTGCTCGCGCTGGGCCGTGAGCGCAGCGAGCTGCGCCTGCACGCGGTTGCGGGATTCGATGATGAACTTGATTTCGGCCTCGAGCCGGCTCACCTCGGCATTGGCCTCGTAAAGCGAGCCTTGTGCCCCTTGCATCGCGTCGCTCGCCGCGTAATGCGCGACGCGCAGCGTCTCCAGCTCGGCCTCCACCTCGCGCAGCCTCGCTGTTTGCGCTTCCAGCTCGATCTGCGCATCGGTGATGGCCCGCTCCTGGCGCGCCTGCTCGGCAGCAGCATCGTTCTTGCGCAGCAGCCACAAAAGGCGCTGCTTCTCCTCGCCATCCGCCTGCAACGTCTTGAACTTCGTCGCAACGACGGCCTGAGCTTCGAGTTTCTCGAGATTCGCGCCGAGTTCGCGCACGATGTCCTCGACACGCGTCAGGTTCTCTCGCGTATCGTTCAGCCGGCTCTCGGTCTCGCGACGGCGCTCCTTGTACTTGGAGACGCCTGCGGCTTCTTCGAGGAACACGCGCAGCTCCTCGGGCTTCGCTTCGATGATGCGGGCAATCATGCCCTGGCCGATGATCGCGTAGGCCCGCGGCCCGAGGCCCGTGCCCAGGAAGATGTCCTGAATGTCGCGCCGGCGAGCCGGCAGGTTATTGATGTAGTAGCTGGACGTGCCGTCGCGCGTGAGCACGCGCTTCACGGCAATTTCGGAGTATTGGCCCCATTGGCCGGCCGCGCGGCCGTCGGCATTGTCGAACACGAGCTCGACGCTCGCGCGGCTGCCGGGCTTGCGCGACGTCGAACCGTTGAAGATCACGTCCTGCATCGATTCGCCACGCAACTCGGACGCGCGCGATTCGCCAAGCACCCAGCGCACGGCGTCGATGATGTTCGACTTGCCGCAACCGTTGGGCCCGACGACCCCCACCAGTTGACCGGGTACCTGAAAATGCGTGGGATCGACGAAGGACTTGAAGCCAGCGAGTTTGATCGAGGTGAGACGCACGGCGATATCGCTGTTCGAATGGAATGGTCGATAGGATCGCGGCAGCCAAGCATCACGCCTGCCGGCCACGCGCAGGCAGCCCGCCGTGGACAAAGCGCACGCCCGCGCGGCTCAAAGACGAAAGCCCTCGCCACGATGCTGTTCAATTGAACGGCAAGCCGTGCGCCGAATACAATCGACGCACGGCCCGCATACATGCGCCAATCATACCATCGCAGTTGGCCGTCTCCGGCTTGTAAAAGAGGCGGATGGCGCTTTCGCGCAACGCTTGGGGGCTTTAAGGACGTTTAGCATGCGCGGGGCGTTTGTTGGGTGCATGCTTGGCGATTGCTCGGCGCTCCAAACGGCTCATCGGCGCCGCCGGGCTATAATCGCGTGCTTTAGATTGCTTCGCCGCGCCGTGAGCGCCGCCCTCGCGCATGACCCAGGCCGTCCACCGCGCTCCTCGCGCCGAACTCGATCCGCCCGCATCCGCCGAGCCCAAAGTGAATCCATTGAATCGATTGAATCCACGACTGGACCGCCTTCAGCCCTATCCGTTCGAAAGGCTGCGCACGCTGCTGAAAGATGCGGCGCCGCCCACCGGCCTGCCGCACATCAGCTTCGGCATCGGCGAGCCGAAGCATCCGACGCCCCCGCTTATCCGCGAGGCGGTCGTCGCCTCGCTCGATACGCTCGCGACCTATCCGGCGACGGCCGGCTCGAACGCGCTGCGCGAATCCATCGCCCGCTGGATATCGAACCGCTACGGCCTGCCCGCGCTCGATCCCGCGACCGAGGTCCTGCCGGTGTCCGGCTCGCGCGAAGCGCTTTTCGCGCTCGCGCAAACGGTCGTCGACGGCTCGCCAGGTGCGGTCGTGCTCTGCCCGAACCCGTTTTATCAAATCTACGAAGGCGCGGCGCTGCTTGCCGGTGCCCAACCGTACTTCGCAAACAGCGATCCGGCGCGTAACTTCGCTTGCGATTACGGCGCCGTGCCCGATGACGTCTGGGCCCGCACGCAGCTACTTTACGTCTGCTCGCCCGGAAACCCCACAGGCGCTGTTCTGACGCTCGACGACTGGCGCGAGCTTTTCGCGCTCTCCGACAGGCACGGGTTCGTCATCGCATCCGACGAGTGCTACTCGGAGATCTATTTCGACGAAGCGAATCGGCCGCTCGGCGCGCTCGAAGCGGCGCACGGGCTCGGCCGCGGCTTCGAGCGTCTCGTTATGCTCTCGAGCCTGTCCAAGCGCTCCAATGTGCCCGGCATGCGCTCCGGATTCGTGGCAGGCGACGCCGCGTTGCTAAAGCGGTTCCTGCTCTATCGCACTTACCATGGCGCAGCGCTTTCGCCTGTTTATCAGGCGGCCAGCATTGCCGCATGGAACGACGAGGCCCACGTGCGCGAGAACCGCGCCAAGTACGTCGAAAAATTTTCGACTGTCACGCCTATGCTCGCGAGCGTGCTCGACGCGCGGCTGCCCGACGCGGGGTTCTATCTCTGGGCGAACGTCGCACGCACCGGCCTCACTGACACCGAGTTCGCCCGGCGCCTTTATGGCGACTATAATGTGACGGTTCTGCCTGGCTCGTACCTCGCGCGCACCGCGCACGGCATGAACCCCGGCCTTGATTTCGTTCGCATGGCGCTTGTCGCCGACGTGAACGAATGCGTCGAAGGCGCCCGCCGCATCGTCGATTTCTGC
>JAXDQB010000205.1:0-4186 GCA_034668065.1 Paraburkholderia sp. | reverse complement strand
CATTGGCGAAAACGCACAAATCTACCTTTCACCAGGAACTTCTATGCGAGACCTGCCCACGCCTACTTTGCCCCTCGCTTCGATTCCTTTCGACTCCCGGCGTAGCCTTCCTCACACAGAGGAGACGGTTACCGCCCAGCATAGGCTGCAAGTGGCTTGGGCCCGGACCGCTGACGAGCTCCGCGAAGCGGCTGCGCTATCGTGTGTTCGCCGATGAAATGGGCGCGCGACTGGCAGGTCCCGCCGGGCTCGACGTCGATCGTTTCGATTCCTGCTGCGATCATCTGCTCGTGCGCGATCTGAATACGCTGAAAGTCGTGGGCACCTACCGCGTGCTGCCGCCGCACCAAGCCGCCCGCATTGGCGGCCTCTACGCAGAAGGCGAGTTCGATCTCTCCCGCCTTGCGCATTTGCGCTCGAAGATGGTCGAGGTGGGTCGCTCATGCGTTCATCCGGACTACCGCAGCGGATCGGTCATCATGTCGCTCTGGGGGGGGCTGGCCACCTACATGATGCAAAACGGTTACGAGACGATGGTGGGTTGCGCAAGCGTACCCATGGGCGACGGCGGACACTTCGCAGCAAATCTCTACGAATCGCTGCGCGAGAACGCGCTGACCAACCCTGAGTACCGGGCATTTCCGCACACCCCCTTGCCCGTGGAAAAACTGCGCACCGGCACGCGCGTTGCGCCGCCGCTTGTCAAAGGCTACCTGCGCTTAGGCGCGAAAATCTGCGGTGCGCCGGCGTGGGATCCCGACTTCAACTGCGCCGACTTCCTGACGCTGTTCCGCCTGACCGACATCAACGAGCGCTACGCCCGCCACTTCCTCGGCGAAACCAACCTGCGCTGAAACAGGCGCGCCGGCTCACCGCCACTTGCGCATCGGACATTGGCGACATAGCCCTCTGCCCGTCATGTGACGGAGCGGGCTTTGTGCTTTTCGAGGCGTCTTGCGGGGCGACCCTCGCCGATACGGGTGCAGTCGAGGCGCACTGAATGTGCCAAACGAAGCGTATGCGCCGGACGCTCTTGCGATCAATCATCCGTATAGACAACACGATAGCGAATACCGACCTTCTCCCATTCCGCGGCTTCTTGAATCAAGCTGTAATCGGTGAGCGGGTTGTTGGCCACCCATTCGTTGGGCATGCGCACTTCGTAGCCGCCATTGGCCCTCGCCACGCGAATGCCCGGCAACCCGATATCGGCGCGGCGCCGGCACAGCAGCGCTGCAAGCCGCAAGCAGAAAAGCAGCGGCCACTCGACATCCCGCGACTGCGACAGCTTGCCGAGCTTGCCGGCGTGGCCCAGCACAAGCGCTGCAAGCCGCGCCTGGTCCGTGCGCGAGAAACCCGGCATGTCGGCGTTGCTCGTAATGTAGGCCGAATGCTTGTGATAGGCGCTGTGCGAAATCGACAGCCCGATTTCATGCAGTGACGCCGCCCAGCACAGGAACATGCGCGCTTCCTCGGCACACTCGGCGTCGGGCTCGCCCAACTGGTCGAAAAAGTTGATCGAAAGATCGCGAATGCGCTCCGCCTGCAGGCGATCGACGCCGTAGCGGCGCATGAACCCCTCCACCGTCACCGCACGCATATCCTGGTGCTGCGTACGGCCGAGCAGATCGTAGAGGACGCCCAGACGCAGCGCACCATCGGTCGTGTCGACGTAGTCGATGCCGAGCTCCTCGAAGACGGCCAGCATGATCGAGAGCCCTCCCGCCAGCACGGGCACGCGATCGGGCTTCAAAGCCACAAGTTTGAGCCGATTGACGTTCTCCGCCTTGATGAGGGCGCGCTTGAGCCGCTCGAGCCCGCCACGAGAAATGCCGTGCGTCACGCCTGGATCGTTGAAACCGTTGGCCTCGACGAGCTCGGCGAGCGCACGCGCCGTACCCGACGATCCGATCGCCTGATCCCATCCGGCCTGCTTGTACTCGCGCGAGATAATCTCGATTTCGCGCTTGGCGGCGAGCTCCGCCTGCCGCATCGTGTATTCGTCGACGTTGCCTGCCGGAAAAAACGCGCGGCTATGGCTCACGCAGCCGATATAGAGGCTTTCCATGACAAGCGGCGTGTAATGCGAGCCGATGATGAACTCGGTCGAACCGCCACCGATGTCAACGACGAGCCGCTTGCCGGAAATGGCGGGTACCGAATGTGCGGCGCCCGCATAGATGAGGCGGGCCTCTTCGCGCCCAGCGATCACTTCGATAGGAAAACCTAGCGACTTTTCGGCCTCGCCAAGAAAATCCGGCGCGTTCTTCGCCACGCGCAACGTATTCGTGGCCACTGCGCGCACGTGATCGGGGTGAAAGTCGCGCAGCCGCTCGCCGAACCGCTTCAGCGCGCTCCAGGCCCGCTCTTGTGACGCGCGGTCGAGCATTTTTTCGGGCGACAGGCCGGCGGCCAGCCGCACCGGCTCGCGCAGCGCGTCGACCTGATAAATCTGGCTGCCGGCGGGCGTTTCCTCGACACGCCCGACGATCAGCCGGAAGCTATTGGAGCCAAGATCGACGGATGCAAGCAAATGCGGGGGGATAGGCATGGATGAAAACGATTCCGGTCTCGCGTACGTTTGCTCTCCCCGGACTCGGGTAGGCGATCCCGCAACGCGATTCAAAGTCGCCATTTTAAGCATAGAGCATGGCCCTCCGGTGAGCGGCGAGCGCAAGCGCAAGCGCAGGCGCGGCCGCTTGCGATTTTGCGCCAAGCACAACAAGTTGTCTCAAAATTGGTTGGTTACCCGTAAAATTCATCACAAACAACCATTGATGGGAATGACACCAAACTGTGAGAATTTCCGAGCACCCGTTCGTATCACCTTCCGACCCTTCGTATTTGTCGTCGCCAATGTCGTTGCGCTATCCCCTACTGAATCGCGAACTTGGCATCCTCGGGTTCAACGAGCGCGTGCTCGCGCAAGCGTCGGATCCGTCCGTACCGCCGCTTGAACGGCTGCGATTTCTTTGCATCACGAGCAGCAATCTCGACGAGTTCTTCGAAATTCGCATGGCGGGCCTGCAAGAGCAGATGCGCGATAATCCCGGCACGCTTTCGCCGGACGGAATGTCGCTTCAGCACGTCCACGACCTCGTCGTCGAGCGCGCGCAGAAGCTCGTGCACCGGCAGTATCAGCTGCTGCACGAGACGGTGCTGCCCGCCCTCGAAGGAGAAGGCATCTACTTTCACGGTACCGAGAGCTGGACCGCGGAGCAGACCGAATGGGCGCGGCGCTATTTTATGAATGAACTCTTGCCCGTCCTGACGCCGATCGGTCTTGATCCAGCGCACCCGTTCCCGCGCGTGCTCAACAAGAGTCTGAACTTCGTGGTGGAGCTCGAAGGCAAGGACGCGTTCGGCCGCCAGGCGGTGATGGGCATCGTCCAGGCGCCGCGCGCGCTGCCGCGGCTAGTGCGCATGCCGCAGGATCTGTCCGGCTTCGCTTATGGCTATGTGCTGCTGAGTTCGCTGATGCAGCGTTTCGTCAACGAACTCTTCCCCCACCTCGTCGTGCGCAGCTGCAACCAGTTTCGCATCACGCGCAACAGCGAGCTTTTTGTCGACGAAGACGAGATCACGAATCTACGCGTGGCACTGCAAGGCGAGCTGCCGGCGCGTCATCTCGGCAACGCGGTGCGGCTCGAAGTGTCGTCCGAAACGCCGCCCCACATCGTGCGGCGCCTGCTCGATGAAAGCAATTTGAACGAGAGGGACTGCTACCGTGTCGACGGCCCCGTCAACCTGGTGCGCCTCATTCAGTTGCCAGAGTTGGTCGACAGACCTGACCTCAAATTCGTTCCTCACGTGCCCGCGACGCCTGAGCGGCTTGCCAATGCGACGAGCCTATTCGATGCGATCGACCAGGGCGACGTGCTGCTCCACCATCCGTATGAGAGCTTTCAGCCCGTCCTCGAATTGTTGCTAGAAGCTGCGCAGGATCCGAATGTCGTCGCGATCAAGCAGACCATCTATCGCACCGGCACCGATTCCCCGCTGATGAATGCGCTGTTGCAGGCCGCTCGCAACGGCAAGGAGGTGACTGTCGTCGTCGAGCTGCTCGCGCGTTTTGACGAAGAGACGAACATCAACTGGGCCGCGCAATTGGAAGCGGTGGGTGCGCACGTCGTCTATGGCGTCGTAGGCCACAAGTGTCATGCAAAGATGATGCTGATCGTGAGGC
>JAXDQB010000204.1:0-4861 GCA_034668065.1 Paraburkholderia sp. | reverse complement strand
GTCGATCGCCTTACTGCGAAGCCCCCTCGCGCCGATCTCGCAATTCGCGCAGGAACTCGTCAGGCGGTACATAAAAGGGATTTTCCTGAAGATTGCCCCCGATAATGACCAACGGGTGCGTGCGAATCAGATCCACAATAACGCCCGCATTAAATTTCGAGAGATCGTAAACACACACAGTGATGTGGTCGTACTTCGCTGCGAGGTGGTTAAGCCGTGCTTCGTATTCGATGATGTCCTCCACGCCTGGCGAATCGAGCAGCGCCCACTCCTGGTTCGACCACAAACGCGCCTGCGTAAATCCGCTCGCATTGCTCGCCGAGTAGATTTCGTCGAGTAGGCTCAGCATGGCGTCTTGCTCGAAACGCCCACCGCGCAAATGGGCTTCCTCCCATGGCCGAATTTCCATTTGACCGCGGTGCTCGAGTGCGACGGCATCAATGCCGGCTTGCTCCAGCCAACGAACATGTTCTTTGCGCCATTCAGGATCAAGGATGAAGAAGGATTTCTGGCCCTGCTCGAACGCCTCTTTGATAAAGGGCAACAAGACGCGATGCTCCTCCTCGCGCGAGTTGAAGAACGCGCAGGCGTGGCGATGCTCCGTGAGCAATTTGCCGGCGAGATGTACGCACGGCGCCATGCTTGTCATGTCAGTCATGTCTGTACTCCTGGAGCCGTTAGACCGGGCTCGTCAACATTGTTCACTGGCGTTCGAGGCGTTGCCCGCTGATATTGGGGTCTTCACACCGGGCGGATCATCGCCCTATGTTTCGATCGTAGCAGCGTAAGATGTTCCCGTGAAGAAACAAAGCAGCGAATCCTGCGCAAGCACGCAAGGACGTGACATAAGTGCCGATAGACGCTCACGATCAGATCGCAAGGCTACGAAATGCATTGAGGGATCTGGTAGCCATTTCTGCCATCCCGGCGGCGTGGGTGGGAAGGACGCCGCACGCCATCGCCACGGGGTTTGCCGATGTGCTGATTCGGTCGTTGCACCTGAATTTCGTTTTTGTGCGATTGTTCGACCCGAAAGACAGTACGCCCGTGGATGTCATCCAGGGAGACGGCTGGCGGGAATTCCCTCAATGGCTGCAACGCCGTCTCGCGGACGGCAACGAATTTGCAGTGCGTGAAATCGTGTCTGGCACAGGAGGCGATGCCCGGCAGAGCCGAGGCATGGTTATCCCCATTGGAGTGAATGCGCAGAGTGGTCTTGTCGCCGCGGCTTGTTATCGCGCCGATTTTCCCTGCGATATCGACCAACTCCTGCTCTCCATCGCTGCCAATCACGCCGCGACGGCTTTTCAGAACGCACGCCTGATCGAGGAGCGGCGGCGCGCCGAGCAGACGCTGCGGCACGCCCGCGATGAACTGGAGATCAAGGTTCAGCAACGGACGACCGAATTGAGCAGGACCTCTGCGGAACTGGCAACAATTCTCGCCGCCTCGCCCGTCGGAATAGCGCTTTTCGGATGTAACCAGACAGTGCAGCGTTGCAACCCGGCGTACGCTCGCATCCTTGGCTGGAATGCCGACGAAATTGTCGGACTTCCTATTCCGATCGCGTCGGGCAACCGAGAACAGTGGAGTGCACTTGCCGAAATGCTGACCCGCGCAGAGGCGTTCGCGAATGTGGAAATTCGCCTCCGTCGAAAAGATGGGACGGAATTCGATGCCTCGATTGCCTGTGCTCCCTTCGGCAACGACCCAACCAGGCCTGCGGGTTTCGTGGGAACAATTGAAGACATTAGTGAACGTAAGCGCTCGGAAGAAGCGCTGCGGCGCAGCGAGGCTTATCTGGCCGAGGCGCAGCGCCTCAGCCACACCGGAAGCTGGGTATGGAATGTCGCTACTCGGCAGACCGTTCATTGGTCACATGAACAGTACCGCCTGTTTGGCTTCGATCCCTACAGCGGCGTACCGTCATTCGAGGCATGGCTGGAGCGCGTTCATCCGGAGGATCGAGCCAGGATCGCCGAGGCCCTCAGGAGGGTAGTCGAAGGAATGGACTTCGAATTGGACTACCGGGCAGTCCTGCCGGATGGTGCCATTAGGTACATCCGCACGATAGGTCGTCCAGCACTCGATTCGAGCGGAGAAACCGTTCGCTATATCGGCACTTCCATGGATATGACCAAACGCAAGCAGGCGGAGGACGCTATGCGGCAAGCGCAGACAGACCTCGCCTACATAAGCCGCGTGACCACGATGGGCGAACTGACCGCGTCGCTGGCCCATGAGATCAAACAACCGATCGCTGCCGCAGCCACGAACGCAAACGCCTGCGTGCGATGGCTTCTCAGGGGAGCGCCCAATCTCGAGGAAGCACGAGAAGCGGCGAGCAGGGCTGCGAAAGACACCACACGAGCAGCGGATATTGTCAACCGCATCAGTTCGCTGTTCAAAAAAGAGCCTCCGCGGCGCGATCTAATCGATATTAACGAATTGATCAATGAGATCGTCCTGCTGCTCGGCAATGAGGCAACACGGTACTCGGTCTCGATCCGTACGGAACTGGCATCGGGTCTGCCCGTAGTGGTTGCGGATCGCGTGCAAGTGCAGCAGGTTCTCATGAACCTCATGATAAATAGCATCGAGGCCATGAAGGCCGTTGAACTTCAGCGCGAGCTGACGCTCTGTTCGCAGCGAGACGGTACGGATCGATTGCGGATTTCGGTCAGCGATACAGGTGTCGGCCTGCCCCCGGCGGGCGACCGGATTTTCAACGCTTTCTACACCACCAAACCCGACGGAACCGGCATGGGGCTCGCGATTAGCCGGTCCATTATCGAGGCTCATGGTGGACACCTGTACGCCGCCCCTCGCTTTGCCGGAGGCGCGACCTTTTATTTCACGCTGCCCACGTCGCCGGAGCCATAGAGCAGAGCGGTCGTCGCGCTAGCCCGAGCGACAGCGACATTCTGACGACGCCGCTTGCTTGAAGGATGTCATCGACCGCGTTATCGGTATTGGAGCGGTATCAAAGCGCGAACAAGGTCGCCAGTCTTCCGTTGCCGGGCCGCGAAATGGGTACGGTTCGCTCGACCCTATCGGCAATGCGAATGTCATAATCGCGCTTGTCGCCGCCTATTTGCCTATTTGCCTAATTCCGGAAAATCAGAATGAGAAGCATCGATAACCCTTTGCACGATCGGGAGGTCGGCCTCGCCGATCCTACCCAGGACACTACGCGTATCGACGACGTCCGCATCGGGGCGGTCCGTCCGCTCATTTCCCCGGCGCTCTTGCAGGACGAATTGCCCGTGCCGCCCGATGTTCAGACGCTCGTCGAGCAGAGCCGCGAGGCCATCGGCGATATCCTGCACGGCCGCGACGACCGGCTTGTGATGATCGTCGGCCCGTGTTCCATTCATGACCGCGATCAAGCGCTCGATTACGCCCGCAGGCTCAAAGCAGCCGCTGATGCGCTGCGGGACGAATTGCTGATCGTTATGCGCGTGTACTTCGAGAAGCCGCGGACGACAGTGGGGTGGAAGGGGTATATCAACGATCCACGGCTCGACGGCAGCTTTCGCATTAACGAAGGGTTGCGCTGTGCAAGACAACTGCTGCTAGACATCAACGGCATCGGCTTGCCCGCAGCCACTGAATTCCTCGATCTGCTCAGTCCGCAATATATTGCGGACTTGGTCGCGTGGGGTGCCATCGGCGCGCGGACTACCGAAAGCCCGAGCCATCGCCAACTCGCATCGGGGCTGAGCTGCCCAATCGGATTCAAGAACGGCACAGATGGCGGTGTCCAGATTGCAGCGGACGCGATCATCGCGGCGCGCGCGAGTCACGCTTTCATGGGCATGACGAAAATGGGCATGGCGGCGATCTTTGAAACCCGTGGCAACGATGACGGGCACGTGATTCTTCGCGGCGGCAAAAAGGGCCCCAATTACGATAGTGCGAGCATTGAGGAAAGTTGCGCCGTGCTGCGGGCTGCGGGCATTCGCGAGCAAGTCATGGTCGACTGTTCCCACGCCAATTCGGGCAAGTCTCATCTGCGCCAAGTGGATGTCGCCCAGGATCTGGCGCAGCAACTGTCACACGGCGAGCATCGCATCGTCGGCGTCATGATCGAAAGTAACCTGGAGGCGGGCCGCCAGG
This sequence comes from Paraburkholderia sp., assembly GCA_034668065.1. GTDB lineage: Bacteria > Pseudomonadota > Gammaproteobacteria > Burkholderiales > Burkholderiaceae > Trinickia. The sequence continues at coordinate 742 of JAXDQB010000204.1, read as the reverse complement.
ATCTGAAGCCGGGTGTCCCGCTGCACTACGGCGTATCGATTACCGATGCCTGTCTGGGCTGGGCGCAAACCGAGCCTGTGCTCCAGATGCACGCGCAAGCGGTGCGCGAGCGAAGAGCGGCCGCGCGAAAGCGGTGACTCGTTCGAACGCCCGTGGCGCGCTTGCTCGGGTTGCGGCAATGGTGCTGTGTGTGCTGGAAAAATTGTTGGGGTATCGCGCGCTTTCGATATTGGCGGCAGCCAGTCCAGCGATGCAGCGTCTTAGGCAGCGACCGCGGCTTATGCGGGCTGCTCGAGCTCGATCGGGAAGCGGATTTCGAAGGTTGTTCCGTGTCCTTTGCTAGACACAAAACGGATCTGTCCTTGCAGTACACGGCAAAGCTCCTTGACGATCGCCAGCCCCAGCCCAGTGCCAGGGATATCAGCGCTGGCAGCGCGCTTGAATTCGTCGAACACCCGGTCTGCGTCTGAAGGCGCAATGCCAATGCCGGTGTCCGAAACGCGGATTGCCCAGTGCGAAGGCGGCGCGCTCAAGAATGCCAGGCCCACTTGGCCCGAAGTGGTGTACTTCGTCGCGTTGGAGAGAAGATTGACTGCAACTTGCTTCACCTTGAGACGATCGGAAGTTGCAAGAGGCAAATTAGCATCGAAATGCGTGCGCAGACGCAGGCCTTTTGCCTCAATGGCGGGACGCGACGACATCACCAGTTCGTCGAACAGTTCCCTAAGGTTGAACTGTTCAA
>JAXDQB010000203.1:0-3645 GCA_034668065.1 Paraburkholderia sp. | reverse complement strand
CGGGTCTTGATGCCGCGCCGCTTCGCCGCGTCGTCCTGCCAGCTGCCCTTGCCGGGCTGCTTTTTCTTATCGGCCGACGGGGCCGAAGGCGAGGGAGCCGCCGCGGCCGCCGGCTTGCGCGCTGCCGGACGGGCTGCGGCCCCTTCGCCGGCCGGACGTGCCGGCTTGTGCAACGTACCCTTTGCTTCGACAGGCTTCGGCGCCTCTGCCGGCTTCGCGACCGGCGCGGGCTCCGGCGCCTTCACCTGCGCCTTGCGTGGCGTGTTCATCATTTCGCGGATCGCGCGCGCTTCGGCCTCCGCCGCGCCGCGGCGCTTGCGAATGTCTTCTTGCTCGGCGCGCGCCTTCTCGGCAGCCTCACGCGCAGCGTCTTCGGCCTTCTTAGCCGCCTCTCGCTGCGCCGCCCGCTCGGCGGCTGCGCGCTCGTCGCCAGCCGCACTGCGTTCGGCCTGCTCGCGCGCAGCCACTTCGGCGCGATTTTTCACCGTCTCTTCCTCGGCACGGCGACGCTCCGCCTCGGCCGCCCGTTCGCGCGCTTGACGCTCCGCTTCCTCGCGCTCAAGGCGCTCCTGGTGCTCCTTGAGTTCCTGCGCCTGCTTCTCGAGCAGTTCGGCCTCGCGGCACGCCTCTTCCTCGCGCCGCTGCAATTCGGCGCTTTCAGCGGCCGCTTCGGCGCCGCCTGCGTCCGCCGCGCCGGATTCGCTTGCCTCATCCCGTTTCACGAAGACGCGCTTCTTGCGCACTTCGACCTGAATGGTTCGAGCCTTGCCCGTCGCGTCGGATTGCTTGATCTCTGACGTGAGCCGGCGGGTCAGCGTGATCTTGCGCTTGTCCGCGTCGGTTGAACCGTGCGATTTGCGCAAGTGATCAAGCAAACGCGCCTTGTCCGATTCGGACAGGGCATCGTCTTCACTCGCTTTCTGGACACCTGCTGCCTGGAGCTGCTCGAGCAGCACTCCAGCAGGCATTTTCAGTTCCGCGGCAAATTGGGCTACGTTGTTGCTCGCCATTCATTCCTCTTAGTGCAAGGACGGATTCCTTGCGGTTAGCATCAGGTCATGCGGCCATCCGGCCGCCTTCGTTTCAATGCGTCATGGTTGTTCACTCACTGGAACCAGTGTTCACGTGCTTTCATGATCAACGCTTTCGCGGCTTCCTCTTCTATCCCGGTCATCTCGACCAATTCGTCGACGGCCAACTCCGCAAGCTCATCGCGCGTCTGGATTTGATTCGCACCCAGCTTCGCCATCAATTCGGCATCAATGCCTTCCAGGCTCTTCAAGTCAAGCGCCGCATTCTCGACTTTCTCCTCGTTCGCGATCGCCATCGTCAAAAGCGCGTCACGCGAGCGATTGCGCAGTTCGTGCACGGTATCTTCGTCGAATGCCTCGATTTCGAGCATCTCGTTGAGCGGCACGTAGGCGATTTCTTCGAGGCTCGTAAAGCCTTCGTCGATGAGAATGTCGGCCACTTCTTCGTCCACGTCGAGTCGCGCCATGAACAGGTCGCGCAGCAAGCCGTGCTCCTGATTCTGCTTTTGCGCCGACTCGTCCGGCGTCATGATATTGATCTGCCAGCCGGTTAATTCGCTGGCAAGACGCACGTTCTGGCCGCTGCGGCCGATGGCGACCGCAAGCTCGTTTTCGTCCACGACGACGTCCATCGAGTGCTTTTCCTCATCGACGACGATCGACTGAACCGCTGCCGGCGCGAGCGCGCCGATCACGAACTGGGCGGGATCTTCTGACCATAGCACGATGTCGACGTTCTCGCCACCCAGCTCATTGCGCACGGCCTGCACGCGCGAACCGCGAATGCCCACACAGGTGCCGATCGGATCGATCCGCTTGTCGTAAGCAACGACGCCAATCTTCGCCCGCACGCCCGGATCTCGAGCCGCCGCCTTGATCTCGAGCAGGCCTTGCTCGATTTCCGGCACTTCCATCTCGAAGAGCTTCATCAGGAACTCGGGCGCCGTGCGCGAAAGTTCGATCTGCGGGCCGCGCGCAGTACGGTCGACCTTCCAGATATAGGCCCGTACGCGATCGCCGACGCGCAGATTTTCCTTAGGGATCAACTGATCACGGCGCAAAAGCGCTTCGACGCGACCCGACTCGACAATGAAGTTGCCCTTATCGAGGCGCTTCACCGCGCCCGTCATGATCTTTTCGCCACGCTCCAGAAAATCGTTCAAGATCTGCTCGCGCTCGGCATCGCGCACCTTTTGCAGAATGACCTGCTTGGCCGCCTGGGCGCCGATTCGACCGAACTCGATCGAGGGGATCGCCTCCTCGATGTGGTCTTCGATCTGAATTTCGGGCTGCTGCTCGCGCGCCTCGAAAAGCAGAATTTCCTGGTCGGGCTCTTGCAGACCCGCTTCGTCGGGCACGACGCGCCAGCGGCGATAGGTCTCGTGCTCGCCAGATTCGCGGTCGATGTGCACGCGAATGTCCACGTCTTCCTCGAAGAGCTTTTTGGTGGCCGAAGCAAGGGCAGCTTCGAGCGCAGCGAACACGACATCTTTGTTGACGTTTTTCTCACGCGCCAGCGCATCCACCAGCATCAACACTTCGCGACTCATTATTTGCGGCTCCTAAAGTCAACCTGCGGGACGAGGCGTGCACGATCCATATCCGCGACGGTGAAATCAAGCATCGCGGCGCCTTCCTCCCCAACAAATTCCAAACCGATCGTTTCGCCGTTCGGCGCATGAAGAATGCCCCGGTACGTCTTGCGTCCGTTCAACGGCTTTTTCAATGTAACGACCGCTTCGCTACCCGCAAAGCGAGCGAAATCCACCAGCTTCTTCAGCGGACGGTCGAGCCCCGGCGACGATACTTCGAGCCGTTCATAGTTGATGTTTTCAACTGTCAGAACGTGCTGGAGCTGACGCGTGACCTTTTCGCAATCCTCGATCGCGATGCCGGACGGCTGATCGATATAGACGCAGAGCATGCCGCGCCCGGTCCGATCGAGATCGACCAGCTCGTAGCCCATGCCCGAGACCGTGGTTTCTATCAGTTCCGTCAGTTGCACTGTGCCCTCTAAGGTGTTCGCGCGCGCCACGCGAAACCTCACGGGCCGCGCGCCTTGCCGGCGCACGGAAAAAGAGACGTGCTACCCGAGATGCCGAACCGTTACCGGCAAAAAAAAATGGGCTGAACGCCCATCTTCTTACCGGTGGTCGCATCTGAGCCGCACAGAGTAAAGCCGTACGCCCAGCGACTTTGTGAGTTTAGCATTTTCTCGGCCGCCTTGCAAAGGCCAAACGCGTGTGCGCCTCGCGCGAAAGCCGCCGTGACGGCCTCGCGCTCCCAGAGGCAAACGCTAGCGGCCGCGTGTTCGGTTGCGCGGCATCGGACGCTGCGCATTGGGATTGCCGGCGCGGGTACCCGTACCGGTGCCACTGCCACTGCCATTGCCATTGCCGTTGGCACCGAAGCTGCGCTTGGCGTTGCCCCCCGATGGCGATGACGCCCGGTTGCCGTCGACATCGCGCGGGCGCCCCTTGACACCCAGATTGGAGCCGTCACGGTTGGCGCCGTCACGATTAGCGCCGTCACGATTGGCGCCATTGCGATTGCCGCCGCCGCGATTGCCGTAGCCGGGCAGCCCATCGCCATAGCCGCCCGTGCCAGCCCCGAA
>JAXDQB010000202.1:0-6291 GCA_034668065.1 Paraburkholderia sp. | reverse complement strand
CGTCGCTGTGCTCGAAGAAGTAGAAGATGCCCCACTCCTCCCACAGCCGCTGCAAGAACGTCCAGTCGCTTTCCCAGTGCTGGCGCTGAATGTCGCGCTTGGGCCAGGCCTTGTTCGGGCGCGGGGTGGTGAGGCGCTTGTCGACGGGAAACGGGTAGGCGGACAGCACGGTGTCGGTCACCTCAAGCACCGACATGTCCTGGAAATTACGGCAATCCCGGTTCTTCGTCGCGAGCCACAGCCACGGGCGCAGCGTGAGCTCGTACACGGTCGAGCGGCCGTCCTCGCGTACGATGCGCGCCGTGCTGACAACGCCGGTAATCTCACGCGTGCCGGCCCCGACATTGGCCTGTCCTGCTTGGCCGGGGAGGCCGGGAATGAAATGGCCCTTGCCCTCGAGTTCGATCGAGACGGTGACTTCGGTGCCGATCAGCTTGTCGAGCTCAACGTTGGCGGCGATGCTGGGCGAGAACGCGAGCGTGTCGACCGTTTTGAGCTCGAGCGTGTATTCGAACAGTTCGCCCAAGGCTTCCTGTCCGGAAAGACGCGCGGGTGTGAGCACCGGGCCGCCGTTGAAGGTAGGCAGGGCAGCGCCGGCTACCGCCAGCGTGCGAGACCGCAATGGATTTAGCATAAGTGGAGTCCCTTCAGAGCAAATTAGCTGCGAGTCAGGGTCGCACCACACCGGGTCTTATCGCCGAGGTACCCAACCCGCATGCCGTGATGCGTGCGTCTGCCAGTCGCGATGATCGGATACTTGCCACCGCACTGCGGGCACTCGACCATGTGCCCGTCGAGCGCGACTGGAATGCCCAGGATTGTCAGGGTCGACGCGCCCTCGACAACCTTGCCGCCGTGGTCTGTCGTATCTCCCAGTCTTGCTGCTTCACGTCCCTGTTCGTCGATCATCAGATGCTCCAGCCATGGTCGGTATCGATCTTTGTTTTGGTTCTTAATGCCGTTGCGGCGCGGTTATCCTCGAATTCCCCACACCTCAAGCTTCAACGATGGAAACTCGCCCGCCACATGCAGCGCCAACCCGCCGTGTTTGGCGATTTCCTCCCATAGCGCTCCGCTTCGTGTCAGCTCGAAATACACATAGCCCGCATTGAACGGAATCTGTCGCGGGGGCACCGGCAACGCCTGCAGTGCAAGACCCGGCAGGTGGCCGCGCACGAGGTTCGGAAGCTTTTCCGACGGCCCCACCTTCGCCTGCGCGACGAACTGTTGCAGCAGAACGTCTGGCGGCATCTGCGCATGCACCGCGAGCACGACGGCCGTGAAGTTCTGGATATCGACCGGATCGACCACCGCACTGCACATCCCGTGTCCCTGATCGGTCAGCGCTATGCTCTGCGCGCTACGAACGAGCACCGCATTGAGCAGCCGGTGTGTGTCGTCAACAATCGGCTTCAGGCACAGGTGCGGGGTGACATGTTGATAGGCCGGATGCGTACTGTTCGGCCGGCGCGTATCGGCGCGCACATAGGTGGACAACTCCCCCGCCATGCTGAGGAGCAGCGCGTAAATATCGGCCGGCGAGGTGGTCGGCACCTGGCGCAGATGCTGCAAAAGCGGCTCATAGCGGTTAAGCGTCTGCAGCAGCAGGTAGTCGGAAACCTCGGCCGCTATGCCCGCAATGCCGTCGCCGCCCGTCAGACGCTGGGCAAGCGCGTTTGCGCGCAAGCGCGTAAGGTCATGGATCTTCGCGAGCCAGCTCGTGAGCAGCGTGCTCGTGCCGTAGCCCGTTACAGGCGGCACCAGCGTCTCGTCGAGTTCGACGCTGCCGTCGGCGCGAATCGTTTTTACGCGCGTGAGCGCAAGTCCGATCCACGCACCTGTCAGCTCCTTCTCCGGAACAAGCCGCAGCCGAAGCCGCGAGAGCTGCACGTCGTGCGATCCAATGCCGATCGAATTCGTATCGCGCAGCTCGGCATCGAACACGGCGTAGCGAGCAAGCGAATCGGTTGCTTCATCGAAGGTCGTCTCTTCGCCATTCGGCATTCGAACCGGTACCGCCAGATGAATCACCTGTTCCAGATGTTCCGCACGGATAGTGAGAGGCGTGGGCGCAGGCGTGCTGCCAGGGGTATCGAAAGGCGTGCCGTCGGAAAACACGCCGGCGGCCGCCTTGACGATCACCTTGCCGAGGGCGAGCGCCTCGATATCGATGCTGTATTGACTGAAACCGAAAAAAAATGGAGAGAGCGGCGTTGCGCGCTTATGCGCGAAATGCTCGAGATACCTTTCCTGCTGCTGGAACTGGGGGGTACGAAACATCACGCCGTCGCTCCAGGCGACCTTGTTATACCAACTCATGCGCGCGTCTCCACGGATGCTCCCGCGTTTCGTGTCATTTGGATGTCTCGGTAACGTTGATGGCGTTCGCGTCAAGCGTGATCGTCAGCTTCAGTCTTGGCGAAGCGAGGCGATACCACGCCTTGTCGGGCGCGGCCGGCATTGGGTGCACCGTGCGCCACACGGCATGGGGCAGATCCCGATAAGCGGCCGTTATTCCGAGCGTCGTACTTGCCGGATCGGCTGTTCTCGTCACCCTCGCCTGTTCGCCGGGGCGCAATCGGAACTGGTCGCGCTTGACGAGATCGTCGGCGAGCTCGGTCTTGTCCTTGTCCTGCAATGAATAAAAGTCCGCCGCGTTAAACGCGCCGTCGGTCTTCAGTTCGTAGATGCGCACGACAATCGGCGTGGCGCGTCCCTGATCGTTCAGATTGACGTTGGTTGCGGCGCGGATCGTCAAATCGAGTTGAAGCGGTTCCTTGGGCTTGGGGGCGCGGCTCGCACAGGCCGCGAGCATGAGTGCGAACGCAAGGGCACTGAAACAGGTAATCGGGCGCATTCGGAGCATTCGGAGCATGCAATACAGAGGCAGGGTTATGGGACTCAAGAAGCCGGCGAGAGCGCACGGGCGGATTGCCCCCTGCGTCACACCGGCTGTACGTCGCGTCATCAGGCCGAACTACAAAGCCTTAGGCTTCCTTGTTGCCTTTGATGTCGAAGCTCGCCGTCACAGCACCACCGCTGCCGCCTTGGGCGTTCTGCACGACGTATTCCTGCAAGACCCGTGAGAACGAGAGCGCCACCGTCTCGCGGCTCTTCTCGCTATCGTTCTTGCTGCCCGATGGCTTCACCCGCGTGACGATCACGTCGCTCATCGTGATCTTCAGATACTCGAGCGGGTTGCCCCCAGCCTTGCGCATGACGAGCACGGCTTGGTCGATATGCTTGCCCGTCAGCGCGTACTTCATGAGGTTAGGGCTCGCGCGGTCAATCGAATGTTCGAACGTCAGATCCTTGACGGTTGCCTTGCCGGCACCGCCGCCGCTTCCGGCGTGCATCGTCGAGTCTTGCTGGATCTCCCACTCCCAGTTCAGAACTTCGATCTCGTCCTTGTGCTTGTCGTCGAGAGATTCGCCGTTGATGCCGGCGATCTTGAGAAAAATATCCTGCGCCATCTACCTGCTCCTTACTTTTGATGAGTAAAAACAACAAGGGCGGAGGCACAAAGCAATCCGAGCCTCCGAGTAAAAACTGGGTTCCTCAGTTTCAAATGACTCAAGCGGGGCTCAAGCGGGGCTTATGCGGGGCTTATGCGGGGCTCACGCGGCTTGCTTGATTGACGGCAGCTTTGCCACAAGACGCAGCGACACCGTCAAACCTTCGAGCTGGAAGTGCGGACGAAGAAAGAACTTCGCCTGGTAGTAGCCGGGGTTGCCTTCCACGTCCTCAACCACCACCTCGGCAGCCGCAAGCGGCCGGCGCGCCTTGGTGTCTTGCGACGAGTTGAGCGGATCGGCATCGACGTAGTGCATGACCCATTCGTTCAGCCAGCGCTGCATGTCCTCGCGTTCCCTGAATGCGCCGATCTTGTCGCGCACGATGCACTTCAGGTAGTGCGCAAAGCGCGAGCAGGCGAACAGATAGGGCAGGCGCGCGGACAGGTTCGCGTTTGCGGTCGCATCTGCATCGTGGTACTCGGCGGGCTTTTGCAGCGACTGCGCGCCGATGAAGGTTGCGTGGTCGGTGTTCTTGCGGTGGATGAGCGGAATAAAGCCGTTCTTAGATAGTTCGGCCTCGCGCCGGTCCGAGATCGCGATCTCGGTCGGGCACTTCATGTCGACGCCGCCATCGTCGGTCGGAAAGGTGTGGCAGGGCAGGTTTTCTACGGTACCGCCCGATTCCACGCCGCGAATCAACGAGCACCAGCCGTACAGCTTGAACGAGCGGTTGATGTTCACGCCCATCGCATAGGCGGCGTTCGCCCACGCATAGTGGCGGTGGTCCGATCCGTGGGTGTCTTCCTCGAAATCGAATTCGTCGACCGGATTGGTCTGCGCGCCGTACGGCAGGCGTGACAGGAAGCGCGGCATCGCAAGCCCGACGTAACGCGCATCGTCGGCATTGCGTAGCGAGTTCCAGGACGCGTATTCGAGGTTCTGCGTAAAGATTTTCGTCAAGTCCCGCGGGTTCGCGAGCTCCTGCCACGATTCCATTTGCAGCACCGACGGCGACGCGCCGGAGATGAACGGCGTGTGCGCGGCGGCGGCCACCTTTGCGATCGAGCCAAGCAAATCGACGTCAGGCGGCGTATGGTCGAAGTAATAATCGGCCACGAGACACCCGTATGGCTCACCGCCGAGCTGGCCGTACTCCTCTTCGTAGATTTGCTTGAAGAGCGGACTCTGATCCCACGCCTGACCCTTGTAGCGCCGCATCGTGCGGCGCATCTCATCCTTCGAGACATCCATGAAACGGATTTTGAGGTGCTCGTCGGTTTCCGTGTTCGACACCAAATGGTGCAGCCCGCGCCAGGCCGATTCGAGCTGCTGGTAGTCGTTGTGATGCAGGATCAGGTTGATCTGCTCGGTCAGCTTGTGGTCGATCTGCGCGATGATGGCCGCAATGCTTTTGTACGCGTCGTCGCTGATGGTGGCCGACTGCTGCAAGGCCTGTTCGGCCAGAGTCTGCACCGCGCATTCGACGGCCGCGCGTGCCTGCTCGGTCTTCGGCCGGAACTCCTGTGCGAGCAAAGTGGTGAAATCGGAATGCGTTTGCGTTTGCGTTTGCGTTGCCGGGGCGCTAGCCTGCGCCGATTGCTGAGTTTGATTTTTTGCCATGGTCTGTGCTCCAGATGCGCTCAAATGTCAGTTCGTGGTCGCTTCGCTATTTGCGGTGTTGGACGTGTCGGCTGAGTCGGATGCGTCAGTGACTTGCGGCCGGGGCGCGGCGGCCAGCGATTTGAGCAACGCCGGGTCCTGCAGCAATTGGTTCACGAGCGTTTCGGCGCCCGACTTGCCGTCCATGTACGTTTGCAGGTTTGCGAGCTGCGTGCGCGCCTCGAGCAACTGCCGAAGCGGCTCGACCTTGCGGGCGATCGCCGCAGGCGAGAAGTCCTCGATGCACTCGAAGGTCATGTCGACCATCATCTGGCCGTCGCCGGTGAGGGTGTTGGGCACCGCCAATGCGACGTGCGGCCGGATCGCCTTCATGCGTTCGTCGAAATTGTCGCAATCGATGTCGAGAAAGCACCGGTCGGACACGGCCGGCAACGGTTCGATGGGCTTTCCCGAAAGGTCGGAGAGCACGCCCATCACGAACGGCAGTTCAACCTTTTTTTCGGAGCCGTAGACCTCGACGTCGTACTCGATCTGCACACGCGGCGCACGATTGTGCGCGATGAATTTCTGCGAACTGCTGGAAGCGGACATGAATGGCTCCGTGAACGGTGGTGAGAGGTAGGCAGCTGATTTATTGGAGCTGCCCGATGGAAAGGAGGCGGGCCGGGTCGGTCGTCCCTGTCATGCGAACAGGCCGAACGACGAGCGCCGTGCAGGGTGGGCCGACCGGATCGGAGACACCGATCCGGATGCCCGCGAGCGTCTCGTTCGACGAGAACGCGTCGAGCCAGAGCGCGGAGAGTTTCGGCAGCAGGTGCTGTTCGATGAAGCCGATCAGCACGCGCGCGCCGGTCTCCTGAACGAGGCAGCGCGCGACGATGTAATCGATCACCGCTTCGTCGTACGTGAGGACGATGACGTGAGCGTCAGCCATGCGCGTGACCACCCGATCCAGGTGGAGTCGCACGATGCTCGCGAGCGACATGTCGGCGAGCGGCCGGTACGGCACGAGCGTGACGCGCCCAAGAAATGCGGCGGGAAAGACCTTCAGCAGTTCCGGTGTGAGCGCATCGCGCAGACCCCGGCGTCGGGCGCGAGCGACGCATCGGCGCACAGGCTCGCCGTGAGGTCGGCGCCGACGTTGCTCGTGAGCAGG
>JAXDQB010000201.1:0-6710 GCA_034668065.1 Paraburkholderia sp. | reverse complement strand
AGAAGGCGAAGACAAGGCCGTGCGCGCCATGTTCGAAACCAACGTGTTCGGCCTCGTCGATATGACCAAGGCTGTACTGCCGATTATGCGCGCGCAGCGTAGCGGCCTGATCGTGAATATCTCTTCTATTGGGGGCATCACGAGCTTTGCTGCGACTGGCTACTATCACGGCACGAAATACGCGGTGGAGGGCATTTCCGAATCGCTCGCGATCGAGGTGAAACCGCTCGGTATCGACGTACTGATCGTGGAGCCCGGCCCGTTCCGCACCAACTGGGCCGGACCGTCGATCAAGCAGTCGGCGACGCAAATCGACGACTACGCTGCAACCGCGGGCGAGCGCCGCAAGCAGACCGCGGCGCGTAGCGGAAAACAGGCAGGGGACCCGGTGCGCGCAGCCCAGGCCATCATCGATGCAGCCCTTTCCGACACGCCGCCGTTGCGTTTGCTGCTTGGCAAGCCGGCGCTGGAGTTGGCGCGCAAGAAGCTGGAGTTCATGCGCGGCGATTTCGATCGTTGGGAATCGACGACGCTGGGCGCCGATTTTCCGGAAGGCGCGGGTTGAGGTGACACGTCGATAGTGAAGTTAACCTTCGGCCGAGGGGGCTTCGTTGAAGGCCCCGGCCAAGCTCGTCCACTTGAACCTCGACGGGAACGCAGCGTGCGCGGTTGACATCCATGCGGGGAGGAGGACAACTCGGGTTACGATTACCCTTCCAAACCACAACGAGACCCCTCTGCTCATGCTCGCGCGTATTACCCGTCTCTTTCCCCTGTGGGCCGTGCTGGCTTCAATCGCTGCCTACCGGTCGCCCGGCTCCGTGGCCAGTATCGGTCCGCACGTTACGACGCTGCTCACCATCATCATGCTCGCAATGGGCGTCACACTCTGCGTCGCAGACTTCCGGCGCGTGCTCACGCGGCCGGCGCCGGTCATTGCCGGCATCGCACTGCACTACCTCGTGATGCCGCTCGCCGCATGGGTAATCGCAAAAGCATTGCGCATGCCGCCGGACCTCACGGCGGGAATGGTGCTTGTCGGGAGCGTGGCGAGCGGCACGGCGTCCAACGTGATGATCTACCTTGCGCGCGGCGATGTCGCCCTGTCGGTAACAATCAGCGCACTCTCAACCCTCGTTGGTGTGTTCGCCACGCCGCTTCTCACACGGCTTTACGTCGACGCATCCATTGTCGTAGACGTACGTGGCATGCTACTGAGCATCCTGCAGATCGTCGCGGTGCCCATTGCCGTGGGTCTCGTGGTCAACCATCTGTTCGGCAAGCTCGTGCGAATCATCGAACCGGTGCTACCGCTCATCTCGATGGTCTCGATTTTGCTGATCATCGCAGCCGTGGTCGGCGGCACGCAGAAGAGCATCGCATCGGTTGGACTCGTCGTCATGCTCGGCGTAGTCCTGCACAACGGCATCGGCCTCTTAGGCGGCTACTGGGGCGGGCGCCTGCTCGGCTTCGACGAAGCGGTGTGTCGCACGCTTGCGATCGAAGTCGGCATGCAGAACTCCGGGCTTGCCGCGACGCTCGGCAAGCTGTACTTCACGCCGATCGCCGCACTGCCAGGCGCACTGTTCTCGGTATGGCATAACCTGTCGGGCTCACTGCTCGCCGGCTACTGGGCGGGCAGGCCCGCGAAAGGATCGAGCCCGCCCCGCCACCCTAACCACACCGGCGTGACATTCGGCGAGCCTCGCTAGGCTCGCTCGGATGTTCGATCGCCGCTTCGGATGCAGCAGAGAACGTTAATGCCAAGAGGCATGTCGCTCGCGATGTCATGGATCCGAAGGCATTAAATTGCTTATCGCTGCTTCGGCATGAACCCCGGCTCTCCCATCTGCCATAGCGCGAAAGCCCATTCATCGGCGAGCTTGCTCGAATATTGCGCGCGGCTCGAACCGATCCCATGGCCGGCGTCGTAATCGACGCGCAGCAGAACAGGGTTTGCGCTGCTCGTCGCTGCCTGCACGCGTGCCGTCATCTTCAACATGTGCCAAGGCGATACGCGCGGATCGTTCGCGCCCGTCGTGAACATGGTGGCCGGGTACGGCGTGCCGTCGTGGATATGCGCATAGGCGCTCATGGCGTAGAGTCCCTGGAAGCCCTGTCTCGTCGACGTGGAGCCGAATTCCGGCACGTTAGGCGGACCGTTGGGCTCGGTCTCCATACGCAACGTGTCCGACTCGCCGACATCGTCGAGGACCACGTGAAAGAGCTCAGGGTCAATCGTCAAGGCACCGCCCATGACGATGCCACCCGCGCTCGCGCTGTTCGCAGCCAGATATTTCGACTGCGTGTAGTGCTGATCGATCATGTATTGCGCGGACGCGATGAAATCAAGCATCGTGTTGACCTTGGTGAGCTTTTGGCCGGCGCGGTGCCAGGCGTCACCATACTCGCCACCGCCGCGCATGTGCGAAACGGCGATGATGCCGCCCTGATCGATCCACGCGTGCCATGACGGCACATAGCGCGGATCCATCGAGATGCCGTAGCTGCCGTAGCCGAACACGATAGTGGGATGCGAGCCGTCAAGCCTGATGCCCTTTTTCGCGATGATCGACACGGGTACGCGCGTGCCGTCATAGCTTGTTGCGAAAACTTCATTCGCCTCGATGTCGCTTGATTCCGTCTTGGCCGGTGGCACCAGCCCCGTATCTGACGCCGCGCCAACGTTGGGTTCATAGGCGATCTCACGAGGGGACTTCACCCAACCCTGCAGATTGAACATGACGCCCGGCACTTGTGCATCTACGCTCAGATCCCCGATCGTCCCGGCAAAAGGCAAATCGATCCGGCTCGACTTGCCGTCGTAGCTTACGCGCTCGAGGTTGAACGCGGCGCCTGAGCGCTGCGCGATATAAAGCGCGTCGCTGCCGGCGGCAAAGGAGTCGATCACGCTTGCACCTTCGGGCACGATCACGTCGGCATGCTCGATGTCCGGATGAGCAAGCGGTGTCGACAGGATGCGAAAGCGCGAGGCATTCTTGTCCGACTGGAAGTAAAGCTCGTCACCGCGCAATTGCACGTTGGTCACGCCATCTTCCGGGCTTGCAATCTTTTTCCAAGGCGTGCGTGCGCCGTCGATTTGATCGAGCCGAACAACGTAGAACGTGTTGGGGTTGTCGTCCATATTGTGGTTCGCAACCGCAACGGCGAAACGCGAATCGGGCGACACCAGCACGTAAGTGCCCTGCCCTTCCGGGACGTCGAGGCCCGCAACGACGCCTCGGCCGAACACGGCGTCGTCACCCTCTCCATCGGTGTGACGGCCGAGCACGTGCAGATGGGTCACCGCGTTGTATTCGGTGAGCGCGGGCGGCGTGTCGGGCCCTGCTTTCGGATAACGCAGATAGAAAAAAGACTGATTGTCCTTGCGCCAGCTGACGACGCAGTCGCTGGTCCGATCGATTGTCTCCTCGAGCGCCTGGCCCGTGCTTACATCAATGATATGCAGCACGCTTTGTTCCGATCCGCCTTCGGAAATGCCGTACGCCACGTAGCGACCGTCCCACGACGGCGAATACCAGTCGAGCGCGTAGTGATGGGCTTTGTCCGTCGAAAGCTTGCCAGGGTCGACGAGGACGTGTTCGACACCGCTCACGCCGTCGCGGTAGGCGAGCTTGGGCATGTTCGCGCCGGGGTCCATGACATAGTAGAAGAGCCGCTCGCCTCTGCGCATGAAGTGATTGCGCTGCAAGTCCCCGCTCACCAGCTGCTCGATATGCTTGGCGAGTTCGGCGCGGCCGGGAATCCTGTCGAGAACGTTGCTTGTGTAATCGGCTTCCGCTCGCATCCAGTGCTGCACAACCGGGTCTTTCAAATTCTCCATATAGCGATAATCGTCGACCACGGGTGTGCCGAAGTAGGTATCCGTGACCGGGTGTACCGGCGCGACAGGGGGACCGTCGGCAGACCACGTGGGCCCGCTCAGGCCCATCGAAGAAAGCGCAATAGTCGATGCAAGGACGTAGTGGGTGGTTCGTTGTTTCATCTGCGGTCTCAATGGAGCGGCGACGTGGCCGTTCGCTAAAGCGTTTCAGTTCGGGTCTGTTCGCTTGGCATTCAGGACCGCCTCGAGCTCATACGCGCGCAAAGGCACACTCGGGCAAATGGGGTCCTTGGAGCGTTGACGCCTTGTTTGCCGCTGTCCAGGGCGCTCGTGCGCGCCCTCGGCCGCGGGGGGCCCTGCAATGCCATCTCGTAGCGACGGCGACGAGGATATCAAACCAAAATACCAAATCAAACTTTGTTAAGCAGAGCAAAACTATTTTTCTGATTACCTGCGGTCGCGCCCTTTTTCTTGCACAGGCAGTCCACCCAGCGGTGCTCGGTGAATCGGACGAGGTCGGCCGAGTCGAAGCGAGGCCAGGGATGAGCAATTGCCTTAGGGGGAATGGATAGCTTGGGCCGATGCACAACAGACGATCAGCTAAGATATGACGCCAAGCAATTTTGAAACAGCGGAGTGCTTTCAGTGATTCAGCCAACCAACGTATTTAAGGAAAACATCGCCCAACTGCCGGCCATTGACAGCATCGAGCGTATCGATCTGGTCGACGGTAAGGGCGCCGTCGTGGCAAGCATCGAGAACAAGCCGGGTAAGCAGGGCTCTTTGGCGGTGTATCAATATCTGATGCAATCATTCGGCACGCTCGACGCCAAGGCAGCCGAGCACGGCCTCGCGGTGTTCGCCGAGCATACGGCCGATGCGCGCAACCGTCCGGGTGCGCACCCGAACATCGACCGCCTGCTCGGGATCGCGGCCGGTGGGGAGGCATTGCGCATCGACGCCATCGCCGCGGTCGGAATCTGAGCGGCAGCCACCTTAAAGCGCTGGACCGTCCCCGCAGTCGCGCGGTGTAGGGTCGCCCGCGTTCTATGCCGCCGCGTACTCTCATCATGTAGAACACCCGATTTGTGCCGAAGCGGACGTATCGATTTCCCTGCAACTCAATTAGGAAAACGGCCACTCATGCTTATGCTCGACGAACTCCAGACCCTCGCCGATGCGCCGCTACACAGCTGGTTCGGCACTTTCATCGTGTCGGTTCTCGCGGTGCTATTGGCAATCGGCGTGCATGCGGTTGGCGGGCGCGTCCTCAAGCGGGTCGCGGTGCCTTATCCGCTGATGAGCGTCATCCTGCGCTATGCCGAAAAGCCTGCGCTCGTCGTTCTCGTGCTCATGCTGATCCGATTCGTCTGGAGCGAAGCCCCCGAGACGTTGCACTTCATCGCGCCATTGCGCGATTCCGTTGCATTCGCATTGACCGGCGCATTCACGTGGCTGTCAGTACGTCTTGCGGCGGCGATCGGCGAGGCGATCATCCAGGCTCATCCGCTCGATAGCGTCGACAATTTGCAGGCCCGCCGCATTCACACGCAAGCGCGCGTGCTTGCGCGCTCAGTCATGCTGGTGATCGTGATCGTCGGCATGGGCGGCGCACTGATGACCATTCCGGCCGTGCGGCAAATCGGCGCGAGCCTGCTGGCTTCCGCGGGAGTCGCCGGCCTGATCGCCGGTATCGCTGCGCGGCCCGTGCTGGGCAATCTGATCGCCGGTTTGCAGCTCGCGCTGTCCCAGCCCCTGCGGCTCGACGACGTCGTGGTAATCCAAAACGAGTGGGGACGCATCGAGGAAATCACCGGCACGTATGTATCGGTGCGACTGTGGGATCAGCGCAGACTGATCGTGCCGCTGCAATGGTTCATCGAAAACCCGTTTGCTAATTGGACACGCAGCAATTCGCAGATCATCGGCACGGTTTTTCTGCATGTCGACTACCTGATGCCGCTTGCGCCGCTACGCGAAGAACTCGGGCGCATTCTCGAGCAGGCGCCGGAATGGGATCGACGGGTTCAGGTTTTGCAGGTCACGGATGCAACCGAGCGCACGATGGAGTTGCGCGTGCTGGTGAGCTCGCAGGATTCCGGGCTCAACTGGGACCTGCGCTGCCGCGTGCGCGAAGGTCTGCTGATGTTTATCCAGACGCACTATCGACAATACCTGCCGCGCGCACGTGCCGACGTGGCCGCGGAACTGGATAAGCTCGGCGGCGCAGAGCCCGGCTGGACGCCGAAAAGCGCCCACGAGCCCGCTTCGAGCACGGTTGCAAATACCGAGGCGGATCCAGTGACGGGGCGACGCGAGCATTCTGGGGACCCCGGACGCTCGGAATCGGGGCACGCTGCGGATGCAACCGAAAAGATCGTGAATCCCTTCAGGACTTGGGTGGAATAAGCCACGCGTGTGGATTACATGCAGCAGGTCTGGGGCTCGGCCTTGGATGCCGGGTTGGATGCGGCCGTGGATGTGGTGCGAACAATTGCCACAGCCGCTTTCGTCCTTCTGCGCATATGCTGTGGTTATCTCTCCCCATGTCCTACCGATATGGATTCAGCCCGCCATTGGTGGGCTTTTTTTCGAGAACGGTTCTGTTCCGTATAGCTGGCAAGGGAAAACGCTTTCCCCGTGCGCCTCTAGGCAGCGCTTCCGACGGCATATACACGCCTTTTTCACGCAGGTCCGCCAAAAGACAATAATTACAGGTTCTAAATTTTTACAATATCATCCCGCATTATTGTATCGATTAATCAAAAGAACCAAGTAGTGTGAGGGTCGAGGCTAGTCCGTCTGGGGAGATGTTGCCTGTACTTCCGGCGCAGCCCGAACATGATCGGCTCGCTTCTTCGCCCGC
>JAXDQB010000200.1:0-3169 GCA_034668065.1 Paraburkholderia sp. | reverse complement strand
GCACTTCTCACAGTACCGACGACTTTGTGACCCACCGCTAGCGCCTCTTGTGCGAGTGCGCGGCCGAAGCCGCTGCTCACCCCAGTGATGAGCAGAATTTTGCTGGATGCCATCGAAGCCTCTCCCGAGTGACGTTTGGACAGTGCATACTAATCTCACCAGAGATGGCGAAAAAGCGCCAATCCACTCATTTTCTTGCATAAAACTATGAGAGCCAAGCGCGCCTCTACTCAGCATCCCGATCTATCCTCTCGAAGTCAGAAATGCATGATTTCCCTGCTGCGCGCCTTGGCTCCCGATGAGGGCTACAACCTGACGGCGCTGCCGAGCGTCCGCATCCTGCGTTCGAACCGGCCGATGTCGCGCACGCCGGTCCTGTACGATCCTGGCATCGTGATCGTTTGCCAGGGCTGCAAGCGAGGTTATTTCGGCGACCAGCTCTATCTCTACGATGAGCAGCATTACCTGGCCGTGTCCGTGCCCGTTCCATTCAGCATGGAAACCGACGCAACGCTGGAGCGCCCGCTGCTCGCACTGTATCTGCACCTCGACTTCGCAATGGCCGCCGAACTGGCGGCGCAGATCGACCGCGAAGGCGCAACGCAACGCATCGAAGCGCCTCAGAGCATGATGTCGACGCCCATGGATGACGCAATGCGGGCGTCCGTGTTGCGCTTCCTGCAGGCGATGCACCGGCCGCTCGAAGCCGCGGTGTTGGGCCCCGGCCTGCTGCGCGAACTGTATTTCCGTGTGCTGACCGGGGGCCAAGGCGGCTCGATGCGAGAGGCTTTGGCGATGCGAGGACAGTTCGGCAGGATAGGCAGATCGCTACGCCTTATCCACGCCGGCTACGCACAGTCGCTCGACGTGACGCAGCTTGCCGAAGAAGCGGGTATGAGCGTTCCGAGCTTCCACAGCCACTTCAAGGCAATCACGCAGGTGTCGCCGATGCAGTACGTGAAGTCGACGCGTCTGCATCAGGCTCGCCTGTTGATGGTGCGCCAGGAGTTGACCGCGGAGGCCGCGAGCCACGCCGTGGGTTACACGAGTCCGTCCCAGTTCAGCAGAGAGTTCAAGCGGCTTTTCGGCTTGACGCCGGCGGCGGAGACGAAGCGTATGCGCGAGAGCTTCGCCATTCCGGCGGCGTTCGCTGATGCAACGTATGTCTCGTCGCACTGAGCCTTGCTCTTTTCGTTTCGACGGTATTGTCACGGCGTCGGAAAGCTGCCAACACATGAGCGAGAAAGGAGCGCTTGCGTTGACCAATATCGCGAGCCGCGAACTTCTGCGAAACGGCGGGAAGCAAGCGCACGCGCCGTCGACACGCACGATTGCTTCTGCCCGCATCCTGCCACCGCGGCCCGCGATGACCCAGAGTCACGAAATGCACAGGCGGCCGCCGAATGGGATGAAGCACACAGCGCGCGTACCGCTTGATAGTCGAGCGCGTCGGCTCACACTGCCCGGATGAGCTATCCGAAAACCCGAGCCCAGACGGCGCGGATGCGCCGCGCGCGATCTTCAAGGAGATACGAGGCGACCAGCGCGAAGAGACCCGAAATGACGCCCGTCAAGAGATGCTCGACAAGGGGGATGCGGTAGTGACTCGCGTGCGCGTAAGCGTCGCCTAAAGTTGTCAGGAAGCCGACGAGCAGAGCATTGCCGTATCGATGGGCATAGAGTTTCCGCGCCGGCGTGAAAGTCAGAAGTACTGCCAGAATTCCGGTGAAGAGTCCCGTCTGGAGTGCAATCGTCCAATGGGCGAGGCTCAGGACCTGGCCCCAGCTTCCGGGCATGCAGGTCATGCACGCGCTGGTCGGCTGCCAGAAACGCTGGGCAAACAGCCTGACGCGTCTTTTCCACTCGGATGACATGATGTATTCCCCCATCAGTGCCCCGTCACGATGTCATTTTACGTTCCATCGATGGTCTTTTTCAGATTGTCCTGCCTGTTCGCTTTCCTCTCTTCGATCGCTTCGAGCGGCGACGAAGAGCGCCGCGATCGGGTGTCTGGAACGTATCGGCCTTATGACGCGATCGTTGGCGCTTTGCGCTACCTGCGACGGCCTGCCGTTATGGTCGGCTTCCCTTGCGCTCGGCGTCGACGGACGGCGTCGATGGGAAAGCCGCCCGCAGTGCCACACGCGAGTGCTCTCGCGCAGCGCCACCTTTGCGCTGCCCAGCATGCGCGCTGTCGACGTCTGCGGCTAGGACGCGCGCGGCAGCGCCGCTTCGATAAACACCGCGCACAGCGCTTCCATGCCCTTCGCGTCTTCTTCGTCGAAGCGCCCGAGAACCGGGCTATCGACATCCCACACGCCGATCAGCGTACCGTCCGGCGCAACGAGCGGCACGACGATTTCGGATTGCGACGCGGAATCGCAAGCGATATGGCCGGGAAACTCGTGGACGTCGCGCACCACCTGCGTCTCGCGCGTTTGAGCGGCCGTGCCGCAGACGCCCTTGCCGAGCGCGATGCGCACGCACGCCGGCTTGCCCTGGAAAGGCCCGACGACGAGTTCGCGGCCGTCGTGAAAGTAGAAGCCGGCCCAGTTCAGATCGCTCAGCGAATGAAAGACGAACGAGGAGAAATTCGCGGCGTTCGCAATCCAGTCGGCTTCATCGGCGAGGAGCGCGCGGGCTTGCGCGACGAGTTCTTCGTATTGCGCGGCCTTGGACAAATGCGAGGCTGAGGAGACTTCAAACATGACAGGTCCGTAACGAAAGGCGAAGTGAAGCAACGAAGTGGACAACTGTGCGCGCGAGTGTGAAGCAAGCGGTCGTTCGGCCCACCGAATACCGCCATTCCAGCTATTCCACACCGATGATCACGCTCGACGCCTTGAAGATAGCCGTTGCCGCTTTCCCGCTAGCGAGTCCCAGCCGTTGCGCGCTTTCATTCGTGACAATGGCGGCCACCTGCGCGCCGCCCGCGACGGTAATAATGACTTCGCTGTTGACCGCACCCGGCGTCACCGCCGATACCGTTCCGGCCAGGCAATTCCTCGCCGAAACCTGGCTGCTCGCCACGTCGACCATCACGATCACAGACGACGCCTTGACCAGCGCGAACGCGGCCTTGCCGGCGGCCAGACCAAGCGATGCGGCGCTGCCATGCGTAATCACCGCGACAATCTCAAGGCCGTCATTGGCACGCAGCAAGATCTCG
>JAXDQB010000199.1:0-5501 GCA_034668065.1 Paraburkholderia sp. | reverse complement strand
GTCGACCAGTTTCTTGAACGGTGCATCGTCCTTGCGCATGATGCAGCCATAGGCTTCACGCGTTTGCGGCGTGCCCACCACTACCCAGTTGCTCGGATCCTTCGATTTGGCCCGCTCGCCGTAGAGGATGGCGTCATCCATTGCGAAGGCGACCGCACGACCGGACTCCACGGCAAGGAAGGCCTGGCCGTTTTCCTGGGCGGCCATGACATTCATGCCTAGCTTTTTCTCGTCATTGAGCTTGTTGAGTGTGCGCTCGGTCGTGGTGCCCGCCGTGGTCGACACGTTCTTCCCTTTGAGGTCGGAAAAATCATGAATACCGGACGTCTTCGAGGTGATCAGACGCTCGCCGATTACGAAGATGCTGTCGGAAAAGGCCACTTGCTTCTCGCGGTCCAGCGTGTTCGTGGTGGTCGAGCATTCAAGGTCCAATGTGCCGTTTTGAATTAGCGGGATGCGGTTCTGCGCGGTAAACGGTATGACCTTGACCTGCAAATTGGGCGCTTTGAGTTCAGTTTTGATGCGATCCACGACCTTCATCATGATGTCGTAGGAGTAACCGGCGAACTCGGTGCCTTGCACGCGGTAGCTAAAGGGTGCCGTGGATTCGCGCGCACCTAGGGTGATGACGCCGCTGTCCTTGATTTTCTTGAGGGTGCCCGTCAGTTCTTCAGCGTGCGCCGTGCCGGCAACGAAACACGCGGACAGCAGGAAACTCATGCAACTAGCCAACTTCAATTTCATTAAATGCTCCATGGGTGGGCGTGGATGCACATTTGTGGTGCAAATTTTGAGTGCAGCGCGCGCCTTTGTTCTATTAACCGGAAGTTTCGCGGTTATCGATTATCCCTTCGGTGGTGGACCTTAGCGGACAGGTGCGCATGGCCTATCTCCCGAGACGCGGTCACTCGCACAGTCACAGAGTGAGTGAGTGCGGGAATGCACCTTTGGCGGGGACGGATCGTCTCGTCGCGGATAAAGCACTATTCATACCATATGTTACTTGCCTCGTCCCAACGCCAACGCGTTCGATAAGCAGGCAGCGTTGCACCGCTACCGGGATTCACGCACCGCCATCTATGCCTGCGGTGCAGCCGCCGGTCCGGCGCGCGCCGCACAAAAGCGTGCGTGGAACATGTCCGGATCCCCGCTGAATCAGGCTCACGTCGCATCTCGAAGCGCTTGATATCCAAGATGGCATAGGTCGTGCTGAGTCGCTCGACTTGTATGCAAGATTGAACTCATGACCGATTCTGCGAAAAAACCCTCTGCCCTGTCGATCCGTGTGCTGACCGACCGTTACGCTCAAGGCAACCTTACGCCCATCGGTTGCGTCGACGAAATACTGCGGCGCATCGAGGCGGTCGACCGCCCCGAGGTCTGGACCCAGCGCGTGGCCGCCGATACGCTGCGTGCGCGCGCCGCGCAACTCGAGGCGCTGCATCGGGCGGAGAGCGCCGCGGTGTTCGAGCGAATGCCGCTGTTCGGTGTGCCGTTCGCGGTCAAGGACAACATCGACGTGGCGGGGATGCCGACCACGGCCGCCTGCCCTGAGTTCGCCTACACGCCGCATGAATCCGCGTTTGCCGTACAACTCCTGCTGAAGGCCGGGGCGATCCTCGTCGGCAAGACCAATCTCGATCAATTCGCGACCGGTCTGGTTGGCGTGCGTTCGCCCTATGGGGCGGTACGGCAGGTGGAATTTCCCGAACGCGTTTCAGGCGGATCCAGTTCAGGTTCGGCAGTTGCGGTGGCGGCCGGCTGCGTGGCATTTTCGTTGGGCACCGATACCGCCGGTTCCGGCCGGGTGCCAGCGGGCTTTAACGAACTCGTGGGGCTCAAGCCGTCGCTCGGACTCGTTAGCAAGCGTGGGGTCGTTCCTGCGTGCAAAAGTCTCGACAGCGTGTCGATCTTCGCGAACGACGTTGCCGATGCATGGCATGTTCTGAGCCAACTGGCCCGCTTCGACACGCTGGACAGTTTCTCGCGCCGCTTGCCTGCATTGGGCCTGACGCAAGGACCGGTGCGCATGGGTGCGCCTGCGCACGCCGACTTTTACGGCGACACGATGGCGGAGCAGGCGTTTCGCGCGACGCTCGACACGGTGTTCACGCGTCTTGCGTGCTCACCGGCCTACATCGATATGGAACCGCTCAGGCAGGTCGCGGAGCTACTTTACGACGGCCCATGGGTGGCGGAGCGGCGAGCCGCAATCGGTGCCTTCTTTGATGCGCAGCGCGCGGCCATGGACCCTGTTGTGGCGGCTGTAATCGCCAAGGCAGACCGCTATAGCGCAGTCGATGCCTTTAACGCGCAATACCGGCTCGCGGAGTTGAAGCGGCAGGCTGAGGCGCTCTTTGCCGACATCGACGTGCTGATCGTCCCGACGACACCGACGCACCCGACCATCGCGCAGGTGCAGGCGAACCCGATCGAACTAAATAGTCAGCTCGGCTACTACACGAATTTTGTCAATCTGCTCGATCTATGCGCGCTGGCGGTCCCCTGCGTGCGGCGCGGTGACGGCCTGCCCGCGGGGATCACGCTGATCGCGCCGGCCGGCGCCGATCATCGGCTCGCGGTGCTGGGCGCAGAGATTCAGTCGATCTTCTTCGACCGGCAGGGAGCGGATGGCATTGAATACCGGCCGCTACCAACCGACGAGCCGTCGGTCACGTTGGCCGTAGTCGGCGCGCATCTGCGCGGGCAACCGTTGAATCCGCAATTGCTGGAAGCCGGCGCGCGCTTTCTGGAAGCCACGCATACCACGCCGGACTATCAGCTTTTTGCGCTCGCGGACACCACGCCCGCCAAGCCCGCCCTCGTGCACGCGCCGGCAGCGGATGGCCACACCCGTGCCATTGCGATCGAGTTGTGGCAAGTGCCGCTACGTCATTTCGGGCAGTTCGTCGCACGCGTGCCGGCGCCGCTTGGCATTGGCACCGTGCAAGTCGCTGACGGCCGCCGCGTGAAGGGCTTCATATGCGAGCCGTCGGCGCTCATGGCCGCAGCGCCCGCGCGCGACATTACCGCGTATGGCGGTTGGCTCGCCTATCTGGATAGCCGCGCTGCACACGCGCAATAACTTTCTCAAACCCGCGGGAACAGACTACGTCATGACCAATCGCCGCCATTTTCTCAAGCATTCAGGCCTGCTGACGCTCGGCACGGTGTTGCCCTTCAAATCGGTGTTTGCCGCAAACACCACACTGACCGTCGGCGTCATCTACGTCGGCGCGCGCGGCGACTATGGCTACAACCAGGCACAGGCCGCAGCGGCCAGCATGATCAAGGCGCTGCCCAACGTGAAGGTAGTCGAAGAAGAAAACGTACCGGAAACGGTCGCCGTCCAGAAGTCGATGGAATCGATGATCGAGCAGGACGGCGCGACATTGATCTTCGCGACGTCGTACGGTTACTTCGATCCGCATGTGCTGAAAATGGCCGCGAAATATCCTCACGTTCGCTTCGCGCATTGCGGCGGCTTGTGGAAGCAGGGCAACCCACCGAACATCGCGAGCTACTTCGGCTATATCGACGAATGCCAGTATTTGGATGGTGTGGTCGCCGGGCACATGAGCAAAAGCAAGAAGCTCGGCTTTGTCGCCGCCAAGCCGATCCCGCAGGTGCTGCGCAACATCAATGCGTTCACGCTGGGCGCGCAATCGGTCGATCCTTCGATTACCACGCACGTAATTTTTACGGGTGACTGGTCGATGCCGGTGAAGGAAGCCGAAGCGACGAACAGCCTGGTCGATCAGGGTTGCGACGTGCTGACGTGCCACGTCGACGGTCCGAAGGTCGTGATCGAAACCGCCGAGAAGCGCGGCGCGATGAGCTGCGGGTATCACGCGAGCCAGGCCGCACTCGCGCCGAAGGGCTATCTGACCGGCGCGGAATGGGACTGGGCGACGCCCTACAAGACACTCGTCGCAGATGCGCAGGCCGGCAAGCCACAGCCGAACCTGCTGCGTGGCGGCCTGAAGGATGGCTTCGTGAAAATGTCGCCATACGGTGTGAAGGTGACGCCCGACGCCAAGTCGAGCGCGGACGCCGTCAAGGCCAGAATGATGGCTGGCGAGTTCGTCATCTTCAAGGGGCCGATGAAAGACAACAAAGGCGGCAGCGCGATCGCGGCCGGAACGAGTCACGTCCAGACGGACTACACGCTGGAAAGCATGAACTACCTCGTCGCGGGTGTCGTTGGGCAGATCTGATGCGATGCGAACAGTTTGACGTTTCTCCAAGGAGCAGCCATGCGTCCTAATACGGGTACTGCCCGGCTGATTCTAAGCGTGCTACCCGCGTTGCCGACCGTGCTTGCGCTGGCGGGCACGCTGCTGCTGTTTTCGCTGTTCCTGCTGGTGCAGGACGCTCCTGCGATTGACGCGATCGGACTCATTTTCGAAGGGGCATTTGGCTCGTCGTTCGCGTGGCAGAGCACATTGCTGCGGGCCTCGCCGTTGATGCTGACGGCGCTGTGCGTCGCGTTGCCGGCCCAGGTCGGACTGATCGTGATCGGCGGCGAGGGGGCGCTGGCGCTCGGCGGGCTCGCGGCTGCGGTGATGCCGCAGGTTCTGCCGGCGGGCACGCCATGGCTCGTCGCCACCCCGCTGATGGCCGTCGCGGGCATGCTGGCCGGGGGGCTCTGGATCGGCGCTGTTGGAGCCTTGCGGCATTGGCGAGGCGTCAACGAGACGATCAGCAGCCTGTTGATGTCACACATCGCGATTGCGCTGTTCAAGTTTCTCGTCGAAGGGCCGTTGCGCGATCCGGCGAGCCTCAACAAACCGTCGACGCTGCCTGTGCCCGATGCACTGACGATCGGCTCGCTGCCGGGGCTGGAAGTGCATTGGGGCTTGCCGTGGGGCTTACTTGCCTGTATCGCGGCGTGGGTCTTCGTCAAGCACAGCACGAAAGGCTTTGCGATGCGCGTAATGGGCGGTAGCAACCGGGCGGCACGCCTAGTTGGGTTACCGGTCGGCATGCTGGCGCTTGGCGCCTGTGCGCTCGGCGGCGCGGGGGCCGGTCTTGCAGGCGTGTTCGAAGTGGCCGCCGTGCAAGGCAGCGCGAATGCGTCGCTGCTTGCGGGCTATGGCTATAGCGGCATTCTCGTCGCCTTTGCCGCGCGCCAGAATCCGCTTGCGATCGTGGCGTGCGCGGTGATTATCGGCGGCATTGAGGCGAGCGGGAGCCTGTTACAGCGGCGGCTCGGGTTGCCTGACGCGACGACGCTGGTTCTCCAAGGGTTGCTGTTCGCCAATCTGCTTGCGTGGGAAGCGCTCGGCGGGCGCATCGCCGCATGGCGCGTGAAACTGCAGGCGCTGGCGGCGACCGCCGCGCCGGCGCAACTCGGGCAGACTCATGCCTGATATGCATTCGCCCATTATGGTGTTGCTGCTGTCCCTCTTCGCTGGCGCGATCCGAGTAAGTACGCCGTATCTGTTCGTGAGCCTTGGCGAGTGTCTGACCGAGAAGGGCGGACGCGTGAATCTCGGCCT
>JAXDQB010000198.1:0-6037 GCA_034668065.1 Paraburkholderia sp. | reverse complement strand
GCACCGACGTCGTCTATCACGGTTACTTCGACATCGGCATCGCCGTCGGCTCGCCGCGCGGACTCGTCGTGCCGATCCTGCGCAATGCCGACCAGATGAGCCTCGCCGATATCGAGAAGAAGATCGCAGAATTCGGCCAGAAGGCGAAGGACGGCAAGCTGTCGATCGAAGAAATGACGGGCGGCACGTTCTCGATCTCGAACGGCGGCGTGTTCGGCTCGATGCTTTCCACGCCGATCATCAACCCGCCGCAGTCGGCCATCCTCGGCGTGCACGCAACGAAGGAGCGTGCCGTCGTGGAAAACGGCCAGATCGTGATTCGCCCGATGAACTACCTCGCGCTCTCGTACGATCACCGCATCATCGACGGCCGCGAAGCCGTCCTTTCGCTCGTCGCGATGAAGGATGCGCTCGAGGATCCGGCTCGCCTGCTGCTCGACCTTTGATTTCCGGCGCTCAAGTGCGAGCGCAGCTCTGCATAGCTTGATTGACATTGCAACGGCCCGCGTCGTTGTACGCGTGGCCTTGCGTCATCGAAAGGATAGTCATGTCCAAAGAATTTGACGTCGTCGTAATCGGCGCAGGCCCCGGCGGCTACGTCGCCGCCATTCGTGCGGCGCAGCTCGGCAAGACGGTTGCCTGTATCGAAGAATGGAAAAACCCGGCCGGCACGCTGAAGCTCGGCGGAACCTGTCTTAACGTTGGCTGCATTCCGTCCAAGGCACTCCTCGCATCGTCCGAGGAGTTTGAAAACGCCTCGCATCATATCGCCGAGCACGGCATCGTCGCGTCCGACGTCAAAATCGACATCGCGAAGATGATGGCGCGCAAGGACGGCATCGTCGAAAAGATGACGGGCGGCATCGAGTACCTCTTCAAGAAGAACAAGATCACCTGGCTCAAAGGCCATGGCAAGTTCGCGGGCAGGAATGACGCGGGGGTGCAGATCGAGGTGAGCGGCGAGGGCGAGACGGAAGTCGTCATGGCGAGGAACGTCATTGTCGCGACGGGCTCGAAGGCGCGGCATCTGCCGAACGTCCCCGTCGACAGTAAGATTGTTGCCGACAACGAGGGCGCGCTGGCGTTCGGTTCGGTACCGAAAACGCTTGCCGTCATCGGGGCGGGCGTCATCGGGCTCGAGCTCGGTTCCGTCTGGCGCCGGCTTGGCGCCGAAGTGACCGTGCTCGAAGCGCTGCCGCAGTTCCTTGGCGCCGCCGACGAAGCGCTCGCCAAGGAAGCCGCGAAGCTTTTCAAGAAGCAAGGCCTCGACGTCAAGCTCGGCGTCGGCATCGGTGAGGTCAAGACGACAAGCAACGGCGTCACCATCGCCTATACGGACAAGGACGGCAACGCCCAGACGCTCGAAGCCGATCGGCTGATCGTTTCGGTCGGCCGCGTGCCGAACACGCACAATCTCGGCCTCGAAGCGATCGGTCTGAAAGCGAACGAGCGTGGCTTCATCGACGTCGACGATCACTGCCGTACAGCCCTGCCGAACGTCTATGCGATCGGCGACGTCGTGCGCGGCGCGATGCTTGCCCACAAGGCCGAAGATGAAGGCGTGCTCGTCGCTGAGGTCATCGACGGCCAGAAGCCGCACATCGACTACAACTGTATTCCGTGGGTCATCTACACCGAGCCCGAAATCGCCTGGGTCGGCAAGACCGAGCAGCAGCTGAAAGCCGAAGGCCGCGAGATAAAGACGGGACAGTTCCCGTTCTCGATTAACGGCCGGGCGCTTGGTATCGGCAGGCCCGAAGGTTTCGTGAAGATGATCGCCGATGCGAAGACGGACGAGTTGCTCGGCGTGCACGTCATTTCATCGAACGCGTCGGATCTTATCGCGGAAGCGGTCGTGGCGATGGAATTCAAGGCGGCGTCGGAAGACATTGGACGCATCTGCCATCCGCACCCGTCGCTCTCGGAAGTGATGCGCGAGGCGGCGCTCGCCGTCGACAAGCGCTCGATCAACAAGTAAGCGCGGGCTCGGTGTGAGTGGCGCCGGCGCACACACATACGCCGGCGCCGTTCCCTGTGCTTGCACCGCAGCTATGCACGAAGGCGCCCGGGCGCGTCCCGCGCGCCTTCTCTTTTGTATTTCACGATGAGCGTCATCGAATATTTTGAACACGAGCTGTCCGCGCGCGGCTATCTTGCCGACGAAGCGCAGCGTCGCGCCGTCGAGCGGCTGCAGCAATGCTACGCCGAGTGGGTGGCTTATAAAGCGCGGCGCTCGAACGCTTTGCGCAAGCTGATCGTGCATCCCGAACTGCCCCGCGGCATCTACTTGTGGGGCGGTGTCGGGCGCGGCAAAAGCTTCTTGATGGACAGCTTCTACGCAGTCGTGCCCGTGCAGCGCAAGGCGCGCCTGCATTTTCACGAGTTCATGCGCGAGGTGCACCGCCAACTCGAAGAACTCAAGGGGCAAGCCAATCCGCTCGACGAACTCGCGCGCCGTGTGGCGAAGCGCTATCGGCTCATCTGCTTCGATGAGTTTCATGTCTCGGACATCGCCGATGCGATGATTCTTCACCGGTTGCTGACGGGGCTCTTCCAGCGGGGCGTGCAGTTCGTCATGACCTCCAATTACGAGCCCGATACGCTTTACCCGGACGGCTTGCATCGCGACCGCGTTTTGCCGGCGATCGATCTAATCAAATCGAAGCTCGATGTTGTCAATGTCGATGCGGGAATCGACTATCGCCGGCGTACGCTCGCGCAGGTGGCCGTCTACCATACGCCGCTCGGCGCGGCTGCCGACCGGGCGCTGCGTGGCGCGTTTGCGCAACTGGCGGCGGTGCCCGACGAAAGTCCGATTCTGCATATCGAAAAGCGCGAGCTGAAAGCCCTGCGACGCGCCGACGGCGTCGTCTGGTTCGATTTCGCGACGCTGTGCGGCGGGCCGCGTTCGCAAAACGACTATCTCGAGCTGGCCACCCGTTTTCATACCGTCATCCTCTCCGACGTGCCGCAAATGTCGCCGCGCATGGCCTCGGAAGCGCGCCGCTTCACCTGGCTCGTCGACGTTTTTTACGACCACAAGATCAAGTTGCTGATGTCGGCTGCGGTCGCGCCCGAGTCGCTTTACCTCGACGGGCCGATGGCCAGCGAATTCGGCAGGACGGTTTCGCGTATCGTCGAAATGCAATCGAAAGAGTACCTCGAGGCGCCGCGCCGGCTAGTCGACACGTCGCTGACCTGACCATGCGACCGATGTTGTCGGGCCGGCAATGTGGCTGCAGGGCCGCCGTCGCCCTTAATTGCAAGACGCAACAGACAACATTCGGCTGCACATTCAGATTATTCTGATATTCGCCGGCGCGGCTGGGGCATATCGTGCTCTCTATTCTCACGAAGGAGCCGCCCATGACCCCTTACCGCGAACTTACCGACGAACAATGGCACCATGTGGTCACGTTGTTTCCCGAACTTCAGCAGCGAGAGCAAACTCGCGGCCGTCCGCTTACTGATACGCGCGCGGTGCTGAACGGCGTATTGTGGGTGATCTACAGCGGCGCATCCTGGTCTTCAATGCCGCGACGTTACCCCGCCTACCAAACTTGTCATCGGCGCTTCAAGAGTTGGTACGTGTCTGGCGTATTCAAGCAGGTGCTCCTGCAGCTCTACGGAGAAACGGCCGGCGCACTGTGCGATTCGATCAGGCTGCGCATGCGTAGGACGATCGAATCGAAGAGGCCGGCCGTACCGGCATTCGCAAGTGTCGATGCACCGACGTTGTCTTATCTGGCTTCCCTTCGGCGAGCGGCGTAAGGCGTTCGATTCTTTTTTGACCGGGCGTAGCGGATAACACTTGGCGGGGCGGCTCGCATCAATGCGCCGGCCGGCCCCGCCATGTCGGCTTTTTTACCTGGCTGTCCGCCCGATTTCTCTCGTCCGCTGGCGTATGGAGCCTCAGTTCCCCATTTGCGCTGCGGCGGTATCGCTTTTGCGGATCCAGGTCTGTGAGCGGCCAAGCAGCGAGACACCGATGTAACCGCGCACAACGAGCTTTTGGCCACCGTCCTCCAAGTGCATTTGGCACCGATAGACTCGGCCTTGCTCAGGGTCGAGAATCTTGCCGCCGTCCCAAGCGTCGCCGTCCTTTTTCATGCCCTTGATTATCGTCATGCCGAGGATTTTTTGATCCTTGCGTTCGTCCGTGCATTGCGTGCAGCGGCGATCGGGCGAATCGTTGGGATTAAGCCCCTTGATGACCTTGCCGTTTAGCGTGCCATCGTCTTGCCGTGTGATCTGTACTAGCGCTTTTGGCTGATGGGTGTGATCGTCAATGGTCTGCCACACGCCGACCGGCGTATCCGCGGCGTCAGCGCCTGCGGTGGCGGCGGTAGTCAACATTACACCCGCAAGCACCGCGCTGATACATACGCGTTTGCCGGCCGCAAACGCCTTTGTCCTGGCAAGGCCCCGAAAATGCGTCATGTAATCGTCCTCCATTGAACAGAGTGTCTGTCGTTTCCGTCGCGCGGCTGCATTGCGGATGCTACGCGTCGCGTCTTCTATGAATCGGGCAGGATACGCGCGAACAATCGGCCTTCGGTTGAAGTGGAACCTCTAATCGGGATTCCGCGCGCCGCATGTCCTGACCTCGCAATCAAAATAGCTGGTTCGAGCAAGTCAGCATATCCGCGTTGTTGATCATCTTTGTGACGCCGTTTGCCGTCTCGATGGACGTCACCGCGCCTATAACAGGGAGCGACATCTCCAAGGCCGCTGCCGTTCAAATAATTTTGAATGCACGCTGCTTTTGTTTATCGCATATTTTGAGAATTTGTTGCGCGAGCAGTTTTGTTGTTGCCTGAAAATGTGTCGCTTCAATGGTGGAGTGGCAATTAGTGGAATTAATCTTGGTTTGTGTAAGTGCCAACCAAGTTGCGCGATCAGGACGGGCTATTCGGAAATGTAAAGTCTTCGATTAAAAGTGTTTGCATTGTTCTGTAAAGGCGGATAATAATTACTGGCCTGCATCGGTGCGATAACAACTACCGAGGGCCTGACTGCAGGGCGGGCGAATTTTTAGGGCAAAGAGCCGTGAGTGGTTCGGGAGGATGGGTTTAGGAATTCCCAATATTTGTTTTTCGTTCAGTATGGTTTTGGATGGGCAGGCATAAGATCAACGGAGAATCATCATGCACAAAATACTTAAGCGCTTTCTCAACGAAGAACAGGGCGTCACGGCAATTGAGTACGCATTGATCGCTGGGCTTATCGCTGTCGCCGTTGTCGGCTCGCTACAAAGCGTTACGACCGCGCTCAAAAATGTATTCACGAGTATTGTGACGGCGTTGGGCTTGGTGTAAAAGCCTGCGGCTTCTTCAGAAAGAACTTCTAATCGCGGATTGCACTCGGCAATCTGCGTGGATCGTGTCGCTCAATTCAAGGCCAGATTTGTCGATACCCACCCTGTTCGGCAGCGCCATGTTTGTTGCATGGGTTGCGGCCGTTGCGATATCGGACTGCCGCAGCCGGCGCGTGCCGAACGCACTCGTCCTCGCCGGTCTTGCGGCGGGTTGCGGCTGCTCGCTGCTGCGTGCGAGCCCATTTGGCGTCGCGCCGCTGCAAGCGATGGCGGGCATCGCGGTAGGCTTTTCCCTGTTGCTTCCCTTCTTTCTGCTTCGAGTAATGGGTGCGGCCGACGTCAAAGTATTTGCGGTGCTTGGCGCTTGGTGCGGCGCATCCGCGCTGCTAGGCCTTTGGCTGGCGGCGAGTGTGGCCGCCGCGCTGGACGCCCTTGCGCTGTTGATCGCGGCACGCAAGCCGTTGCGCGAGCTTTGGCGCCGGGGGCAGCCGACGTTTTCGGTCGGCCAGCGTCGCGCGACGCCATACGCCGCACTGCTCGTTGCAGCGGCCGCGCTTTCGCTGATAGCGCATCGGATGGTCGGAGCGTCCCAATGAGGGCGCCCGTGCCGCGTCAGCAGCGTCAGCTGCGTTGCGCCTCGGAAAACGGCACGGCTGCGATCGAGTTCGCGCTGGTATTTCCAGTGCTGTTCGCGGTGCTCTACGGCATCGTTACCTACAG
>JAXDQB010000197.1:0-6126 GCA_034668065.1 Paraburkholderia sp. | reverse complement strand
AGCGGCACTGAGCCTGGGGCTCTTATGTGCAGATAAACATGACCGCCACAGCGATACGCCTCCACTTCCGATCCTGCCAATGGTCCGTTCGTTAGCCGCACCTTGAGCTCGTCGATATCGAAACGGCGCGACGGCGCGAGCGAATTGAAATTGTTTTCGCAGTTGATCGGCTCGCCGCGGTCCGCGCGCGATGCCGAACTCACAACATCGCGGCACTGATCATGCTGCTCCCCCGGTCTTGCGCACGGAGAATCCTCGGGCGGCGAAGCTTCGTCGAATAGCGCTCGAAAGCGTCTTTGTTCCCCCGTATCGGGCTCTTCGCGCCCGGCTGTGGCTGCAACGGCAACCGAAGCAGGAAAGAAGTGGTTGCTTTGCGCGGCTTTGAGTGTACGCATGGCTACTCCATCAATAGCTTTAACTTTTCTTGGCCCGCCACCGCTTGGCGCAGCGCTTGCTCGTGGCGATGTCGGTCTTTGCGAAGTTCGTCGAGTTTCACGCCCGATGCGTCGAGGCGATCGACGAGGCCTCGCTCCGCCAGGTAGTAATCGCTGAACTCCATCTTGAGGTCTTGCAGTGAATTTTGATGAAGCACGTCTCCAATTTCAGAGCGCCTTCGCCACTCGTCGCAGAGCGCAGCACGCTCGCTCGCGAGGCGCTCTCGCTCCGCCAGCAATTCGCTCTCTTCGCGGGCTAATGCCGACAGCGCCGCGCGGATCGTCCGTTCACGACGTGCCTTTAGAGAAATGAGCTGCATAAGCGTTAGCCTTGCACCGTTTTCCATAACAGCGAAACCGTGTCTTCAAAGTCGTTTGTTTCTCCCACGCATTGGCACAGGAAGCTGCGAATCGCGTCCCTCCGGGCGAGTGCCTCGTCTGCCTGTAGGTCCTGGCCGGGACGATATTCGCCAACGCGCACCAGCAGTTCGATCTCCCGATAGGTCGCCAGCAAGCCGCGCAAGCGGGCGGCCAGCCGAAGCTGCTCGGCGCTCGCCACCTGTCTCATGATGCGGCTTACGCTTGCGCTGACATCAATGGCGGGATAATGATTCGCTTCGGCGAGCTTGCGCGAGAGAACGATGTGCCCGTCAAGGATCGAGCGCACTTCGTCGGCGACGGGCTCGTTCATGTTGTCGCCTTCCACGAGGACGGTATAGATGCCGGTAATGCTGCCCGTTGCAGCCGGCCCCGCGCGCTCGAGCAGGCGTGGCAAGCGGGCAAAGAAACTAGGCGGATAGCCGCCCGCCGCGGGCTTCTCTCCTGCGGCAAGGCCGATTTCGCGGCTGGCGCGGGCAAAGCGTGTGAGCGAGTCCATCATCAGCAGGACGTTCTTGCCCTGATCGCGGAAGTACTCGGCGATTGTGGTGGCCGTGTAGGCCGCTTTGAGTCGCTCCAAAGCGGGCCGGTCCGATGTGGACACGACGACGACGGTGCGTTTCTTCGCTTGCGGAGAAAGTGCGTGGTCGAGGAATTCGCGCACTTCGCGACCGCGTTCGCCGATCAGCGCGAGAACGATGACATCTGCCATCAGGCTGCCGTCGCAGATCATCCCGAGCAACGTGCTCTTGCCGCCGCCCGCCGCAGCAAATATGCCGATGCGCTGTCCGCGCCCGCAAGTGAGCAAACCGTCAATAGCGCGTACTCCCAGCGGCAGTGCGGTGTCGATTACAGGCCGAGTGAGCGGACTGGGCGCGTTTCGCTCGAGCGGCAGATACGCACAAGCGTGCGGTACTGTGTCCAACTCAAGCGGCCTGCCCATACCGTCGATCACGCCGCCGAGCAGGAACGCGCCTACTGCGATCTCATGGGGGCGGCCAAGCCGCTCGACTTCACACCCGACCGTCATGCCGATCGGTTCGGCGAAAGGCGAGAGCAGAGCGAAATCGCCTTGCACGGCAACGACTTCGGCTTCGATGCCGCATGGGCGGATGCGGCACAACTCGCCCAGCCCCACTCCGGGCAACGAAGCGCGCAATAACGTCGGCCTGATCTCGGTGACACGCCCGTAGAGTTTTTCGCCGGCGCACCCGGGCGCGGTTGGGGCGAGCTCAGGCTCGCGCGCAAGACGCCGCACAAGTGCGGCTTCAACCAAGTCGATATCGGGGCTGCGCATCGTCAGCCATCGATCAAGTCAATGTTGCCCAGGACCCGCAGCTCCATTTCGTCACCGATTTCCTGAAACGACAGCACAGGCACGCCGAACAGCTCGCGTTCAATGAGCTTGCGCAAATAGCGCCGCACGTCGATTGCTGTCATCAGTACGACGTTGCGCGCCTCTGCCTTCGCAAGCGCATGGCGCACGCGCTCCACGATCGCGCGGCTGTGCTCGGGTTCGAGCGCGCAATACGATCCGGCCGACGTCTGCCGGATAGACTCCCGGATCATGTTCTCGATAGCGTCCCCGATCATCCAGCCTTTTATCCAAGCCCCGCCCGCACGATGGCGCGTGCTGATATGGCGGCGCAGACCCAGGCGCGCGTACTCCGCGAGCATGACGGGATCTTTCTCGCGCGGCGCCCACTCGATCAATGCTTCGAAAACGCTGCGTAGATCGCGAATCGAAACTTGCTCCTCCACCAGCCGCTGCAGAACGTTCGCGACTCGGCCGATGGGCAATTGCCGCTGCACTTCCTTGACGAGTTCTGCGTAGCGGCCCTCCATCGCATCCATGAGAAAACGCGTCTCCTGCACACCGACAAATTCCGCGGCGTGGCGGTCGACGACAAGCGAAAGACAGTGCGCAATGCGCGCATCGCCTTCAAAGAGGGTCGTCCCGAGCGCGGCCAACGTGTGGGCTTGCTCGGGATCGATCCATTGAAGCGCGAGTCCGCCGAACGGCAGCTTGTCAACGCGCGCGGCCTGGGCGAGGCGGCTTGTGTGCGCATCGGCAAGCAGCAGACCGGCGGGGATGGATGCGCTCAACACCGGCTCTTGATACAAGTGGATTTGTAGCGTGCCCGCCTCAAGCGCCGTGTCGCCGCAAACATGAATATCGGGTAAGGGA
Source organism: Paraburkholderia sp. (assembly GCA_034668065.1). GTDB lineage: Bacteria > Pseudomonadota > Gammaproteobacteria > Burkholderiales > Burkholderiaceae > Trinickia. Next base: position 3,126 of record JAXDQB010000197.1, on the reverse strand, counting down.
ATGCCGAGTTGCTCGAACTTTTCGGTGCGCAGGGTGTTGAAAAGCGCCGCATGCCGGTCGGCTCGCATGAGGTCATCGGAAAGCCGGACCAGCAGCGGGATTGCGCCCGGCGACATGGCGGAGGAGGAGGCTCGCGCGCCGCGCTCTTCATCCATACCGTCCATACCGACAGTATTGCTTGTATTGGCCGTCATCGCGCCAGCCATGCCGTTCCCCCGGCGCTTCTTGATCCACCACGCGCAGCCGAACACCGAGGCGGCCAGCAGCATGAAATAGATAAAGGGGAAGCCCGGGATCAGCGCAAAAACGAGCAGGACGCACGCGGCAAGAATAAGCGCCTGAGGTTGCCTGCCCACTTGCTCGGCGAGATCGGCGGCGAGATTCCTGCGCTGCTCGCCGGGCACCCGCGTGACGACGATTCCAGCCGTGATCGAAATCAGCAGAGCGGGAATTTGACTGATGAGTCCATCGCCGATGGAAAGGATCGCGTAGGTGGACATCGCTTTCGTCGCGCTCATGCCATGCATGAACACGCCGATCGCGGTGCCTCCTATGATGTTCACGAGGATGATGATGATGCCCGCGATGGCGTCGCCCTTGACGAACTTCATCGCGCCGTCCATCGCACCGTACAACTGGCTTTCTTTTTGCACGAGGCCGCGCTGGCGCCGCGCTTCGTTCGCATCGATCACGCCCGCCCGCATGTCGCCGTCGATACTCATCTGCTTGCCGGGCATTCCGTCAAGCGAGAAGCGCGCACCCACTTCGGCCACGCGCTCCGAGCCCTTCGTGATCACGATGAACTGCACGATCGTAATGATCGAGAAGACGATGATGCCGACGGCAAGACTGCCTCCCACAGCAAAACTGCCGAACGTATAGATGATTTCGCCGGCGTCAGCCTGCAGCAGGATCAGACGCGTGGTGCTGATTGTGAGGGCCAGACGATACAGCGTCGTGATGAGCAGCACTGAGGGAAATACCGAGAATTCCAGAGGCTCCCGGATGTAGAGCGCCATCATCAGCAATACGATCGAGATGGTCAGATTGATGGCGATGAGCAGATCGACGAGCGCGGTGGGCAGCGGCACGATCATCATGAAGACTGCAACGAGCAGCATCACCGCCAGGACGATGTCTTGGCGCTTTGCTGCGATTGCGAGCCATCCCGTCAGTCGCTTCATGAGCGGCTTCTCGCATGCGTCTCGAGCAGGCGGCACATGGTTCGGTAGCAGTCCAGCCATTGACTGCCATCGCTGTGCCGTGCAGGCGCGCAACTAAGCAGCTGGATGTCGCGCACGCAATATGCGCGCAACGGTACGCCTTGGAGCAAATACGGGTTACAGGCACGCAGCAGATTCTTAAGGACCTGCGCGCGATGTACCGCCTCGATTGGAAGGGCCAACGTGAGCAGCACGCGATCGTCAATCGCTTCGACGTATAGGCGAAGCGGCGGCAACGTGAATTCCATGCGCGGCTCCATACGTTTGACGGGCAACTCCGCCAGGCGTGCGAACTGCTCGAGTCTTCGCTCCGTTTGCAGATCCATTTCGTTCTCGTATCTCGGGCGGCAGAGCGCCAGCTTGCCGCGCAAGCCTTGGATATTGCGGGATCGTCATCAATTCGCCCTATCGGGCGAAGACCTGAAGCGTGGAGCGCAACTGTGCCGGTATTGAGGGTCTTCGACGTGCGCAGCAACGCGCCGATTTCGATAGCGGGAGACAGTCTTCAAAAACGTTTTTCGCTCACATAGAGAGAATGAGAACCGTGGGCTGGTTGGTTGCCATGCCATCAGTTGCATGGAAACCGATTCGGCCAATCATGACCGACAGGTAGGAATATGATGGGTGAGCGCCGTCTTATCGAAAGTCTCGAGAAATTAGGAGAACGAAACAATATAGTCGGATTGACGCTTGAACCGAATGGCTGTGCCGGTGTAGAGACCAGCGATGGCCGCAGGGTATTCGTCAGGCTCGATCGCGAACGTGACCGAGTGTTTGTGTACCGGGCGCTGCTCCCGTTGCACGCCGTCGACTCAGCTGTTTTGCAGCGTGGCATGGAATTGAATTTGCTCGAAGCGGGAACCGACGGCGGCGTGCTTTCCGTGTCCAAGATGTTGGGCGCGCTCGTCTATCACACGAGTATTGAGGGCAGCCGAATCGATGCGACACGTCTTCAGGATGCCATGGAGGCGGTCCTTGCGAATGGCGAGCGATTGTCCCAATTGTTAATTCAAGGCGCGTGAACGGGCAATCAATCGATACGTAGGAGTGAATGAATGCTTGGACGAATTGTGGCTGGGATGGCCAGAACGGGCGTTGGGATCGGTGTCGGCATAGCGATCGATCGTGCCGCGAACTTGCGGGGTGCGAAAACCACGCCGGCGCTGGATCCGCTCGCGCAAGAGCGGACTGGCTTCAGATGGGGCTTGCTGACAGGGAACCAGCGCCTCGCCGACGCAGCTCGCCAGATTGCGCCGCAGCCTGGATCGAGTGTCCTGCAAGGCGCTGTCGAGGCGCAAGTCAAAAAGCGCAGCGCGTTAGTGGACAAAGTCTGCGCAATCGCGGCGGACCCGCGCGCGGCGGTCGGTCGATTGGAAAAGGGCGTCGAGAACATCAGGGACGATGTCAATACGGTTCGAGGGGCGACCGCCGTTGTGTCTGGAAGCGCGTCGCTGACGAAGGCGGAGGCCGCCGCCATCGCGGTGGCCGTCGCAACCGATGCGCATACCGGGCTCTATCGGATCACCAAGGCCGCCGTGACCGGAACTTTTGCCGCGGCCACCACGACGCAAGAAGGCGTTCAAGAAGTGGCTGGCGCACTGACACGGCGCGCGGAGCGCGACATTAAACAGGCGGCGGCAGGCGTTGCAATTTCGGGTGCGATCGCGGCGGCAGTCGGTGCAATTCCTCACCCGGCGGCAAAAGTGGCCTCTGCCGTTATCAGCGCGACAGGCAAGCTCGCAACCGGCGCTCAAATATCAGAGAGCTTGCGTGACGTGGGGGGGGCTCCGGACGCCGCCGGCGCGACGAGTGCGACGAGTGCGACGACTGAAACGAGCGCTACGAGTGAAACGAAACGGGCGATGGGGGAGATATTGCGCACAAAGATAGACAATGGCGCTAG